>JBEQAM010000028.1:11481-12762 GCA_041640375.1 Rehaibacterium sp.
AGGCCGATCGCCCGGTTGGCCAGGTCGCCGGCATCGGAGACGCGGGCCAGCAGGGCGAACTCGTCGCCGCCGAGGCGGCAGGGCAGCTCCATCGGGCCGCACGCGCGGCGCACTTCCTCGGCGACGGCGCGCAGCGCGCTGTCGCCGGCGAGGTGGCCGTTGCGGTCGTTGATGCGCTTGAAGTCGTCCAGGTCGATCAGCAGCAGGGCCAGGTGCTGCTCGGCCAGCGCCTCGCGGTCCAGCTCCTCGATGTAGCGGTACAGGCCGCGGCGGTTGACCAGGCCGGTGAGCTCGTCGGTGCGGACCAGCTGCTGGGCGATGCTGAGCTCGGTGCGGGTCTGGCGCAGCGAATCGAGCGTCTGCATTAGATCCTCGTTGCGCCGGCGCAGGCCGAGGATGAGCTGGGTTTCGCTGGCGACCAGATAGGCGAACGAACGGCGCATGAAGCGCGCCAGCAGCCCCGGCTGTTCGCCGAGCAGGCACTCGAACGCCGCCTGGTCGACGATATGGACCACACCGTCGGTCTCGGCCACCGCGCTGGCCATGCGCGAATGCTGGCCGATGAAGACGGCCAGCTCGCCGAAGTATTCGTGGGGACCGAGGACGCGGTCGGCCAGACCGTCACCGAACTCGAGCCGGAGCTGGCCCGACTCGATCACGAACATGCTCTGACCGGCCTCGCCGCGGCGGAACAATACCTCGCCGGCGACCACCGCCTGGCGCCGTGCGGCGCCGACGAACAGCCGCAGCTCCTCGTCGGAAAGCGCACGCCCGAGCAGCGGATCGACCCGGCCGCTGGGCGAAGACGCGTAGCTGAGGTCGGTCAGGCTCACCCGGCGGCCACTGGCTGGGGGAAGGGGGTTGGGCGAGTGTACTCAAACTGGGACACCGTGCGAGGAACCAGTATCTGCGCCGTCCGGGCCTGCGCTGCTGTGCAGGGTCAATCGGACCCCACCGCCTGCCCGAGTTCGCGCAGACTCGGCAGACGGGCCTGCCGCCTCGGCGACAAGCCCGCTTGACGCACCCAGTGGTCGAGCCAGGAGATTCCTTCCGGGCCGCCGTATCCGACCGGCAGGCCGTAAACCGGATCCTGCAGTGCCTCGTCGAGCGCGATGAAGCGGTAACCACGATCGCGCAACGCATCGAACAGCGGCACCATCAGCTCGTCGAAGGTCGGAACTTGTGTCACAGGCATTCCCTATGGGCTAACGAAAAAGTTGAGCAGCTCGCAGCCAACAGACTCACCATACCGCAGGACGCTATCGCGAGTCTGCTCCAACG
>JBEQAM010000029.1:0-12437 GCA_041640375.1 Rehaibacterium sp.
CGGCCGAGCAGCTCGGCCGCTACCGGCCCGCACAGCAGGTGCATGTAGCGATCCTCGCGCTGGCCCGGCGCGCGGCCGAGGTTGACGACCAGCGCGGGGCTGCGCTGCATCAGCCGATCCAGCGTGTGGCGAACCTCGTCCAGATCGGGAAATTCGGCCAGCCGTTCGCTGCGCAGCAACAGCTCGCCGGCGGTCTGCGGGCCGCGCAGCAGCAACAGCGCGAGCAGCGTCTGCTGGCGGGCGGTCAGCGACCAGACGCGCGCCGCGCAGTGCTCGTAACGGGTGGCTCGGCCGCCGTCGACGGCGCGCACCAGGCCCTTGCGCGCCATCCGGCGCAGGGCATGGCCGACTTCGCCCGGCTCCAGCGCCATCACCGGTTCGCGGTTGGTCTTCTGGTTGGCGGCCAGTACGGCCGCGTTCACCGTCAGCGGGTAGGCATCGGGCGTGGTGGCTTCCTTCTCGATCAGGCAACCGAGCAGGCGGGCTTCGACGGGATCGAGCGGGTCGGGGTGAATGATGCGGTCGTCGGACATGGCGAGCGGGGCGCAGGCGGGAGCGCCATCATGCCCGATCCCTGGATGCGGCGCCCTGCGACGGTGCCGGTGCGGGTCGATGCGGGCGGCCGACGGCCCCGCCCATGCAGGCATGCGCTGGAGGATGCAGATCAGCTGCGGGACCAGTCGGCGAATTTTTCCGTGTGTCGCTGCAGCCAGAGCAACGCACGGTCGCCAGGCATCGGCCGGGCGATGTGGAAGCCCTGGGCCAGATCGCAGCGGATGTCCTGCAGGTAGTGCAGGGTCTCGGCGGTTTCTACGCCCTCGGCGGTGGCCTGCAGTCCAAGACTGTGCCCGAGATCGACGATGGAGCGGATCACGCTGCGCGCCTCGCCCGATCGGGAGACTCCCATGACGAAGGACTTGTCGATCTTGATCTCGGAGAAGGGCAGACGCACCAGTTGCAGCATCGACGAATAACCGGTGCCGAAGTCGTCCAGAGAGAGTCTGAAGCCCTTCATTCGCAGCCGGGTGAGCATGTCCAGCGAGGCGACCGGATCCTCCATCGCGCTGGTTTCGGTCAATTCCAGCACGATCCGGGAAGGATCCACGCCGTGGGCCTGGCAGCGGCTCGTCAGCGTTTCCACCAATTGCTGGCTGCGCAGCGAGCGGGCGGAGAGGTTGATGGAGAGTGTGACCGGATCGCCGAGAACGAGCGGCCGGCTTTCCGATGCATGCCGGGCGAACCATTGCAGGGACTGGTCGAGCACCTGCGCGGTGAGTTCGTCGATCAGGTCGTGGCGTTCGGCAGCGGCAATGAAACGGTCCGGTGGAATTTCGCCCAGCGTCGGGTGATGCCAGCGCGCCAGCACCTCGAAGCCCGACAGCATGCCGCCATCGCAGCCTACCTTTGGCTGGTAGACGACGCTGAACTGCCGATTCTCCAGTGCGTAGCAGATCGTTTCGGCGCTTATCGCGCCTGGCTGGCGCGGAGATGCGCCGTCGGTGGGAGTGCCCCTGGCCAGTGCGGGCAGCTCGGCCATGGCGGTGCCCGGCGCCTGATCGAGCAGTGCGCGCAGCATGGAGGCGGAAAAAGGCTTGGGCAACACGCCGAGGATGTCCAGGCCGTGTTCGACCCCCGAGCGTCCGGCAGCATCCAGCACCCGCCCGCCCATGCCACTGGTGATGATGATCCGGGCCCGGCAATTGCGCTGGGCCAGTTGCACCAGCACCTCGACGCCGTCCATCCCCGGCATGACCAGATCCAGGGCGACGTGGGTCGGCTCCCATTCGGCAAGGATGGCAAAGAACTCGCCGGGGTCCGGGGTGTAGCGCGCCTGCAGTCCGACCCCCTGCGCGATGAACTGGATCGTGCGGCCGATCAGCGGGTCATCGTCGAGGACGAGCAGGCGGCGCTGCGGCATGGATCGGGTTCCTCACCTGTTGCGTGCCACGGTGCGGGCTGTTCCTGTCGCCGCCGGCCGGCCGGGGCGACGCGCGGCCGGCATCATCGGGACCACCGCCGGGACTGTAACTCAATCAGGGCTTTCTTCACGACGAGTGCAATCGGCTGGATGTGAACATCTGCTCATTTTTTGTCGAGCACCTGGCGGATCTTGTGCGCCAGGTCGGAGCGCCGGTAGGGCTTGCCGAGCAGCTCGACGCCGGGATCCAGACGGCCGTGGTGGACGATCGCGTTCTCGGTGTAGCCGGAGGTGTAGAGCACCTTGAGCGATGGGCGCAACTCGCGGGCCGCGTCGGCGAGCTGGCGGCCGCTCATGCCGCCGGGCATGACCACGTCGGTGAACAGCAGGTCGATGTCCGGGCGCTCACGCAGGATGTCCAGCGCGAGCGCGCCGTTTTCCGCCACGATGACGGCGTAGCCCAGCGAGGTCAGTTGGTCCTGGGCGTAGCGGCGGACCAGCTCGTCGTCCTCGACCAGCAGGATCGTCGCCGAGCCGCTGTGCGTACTCGGGGATCCGTGTTCGCTGTCCTCGGCCTGGACGGCGCCGGTCGTGCGCGGCAGGTACATGCGCACCGTCGTGCCCTGGCCGGGCTCGGAGTAGATGTTCACATGCCCGCCGGTCTGCTTGATGAAGCCATACACCATCGACAGGCCCAAGCCGGTGCCCTTGCCCTTCTCCTTGGTGGTGAAGAACGGTTCGAACACCCGCCGCAGATGTTCGGGGGCGATGCCCGTCCCGGTATCGGAGACGGCCAGCATCACGTACTGGCCTGGCCGCAGCTCGGGGTATTGCGAGGTGTAGTCGTGGGTGAGGTGGGCGTTGGCGGTCTCGATGGTCAGGCGTCCGCCCCGGGGCATCGCATCGCGCGCATTCAGGCACAGGTTCAGCAGCGCGTTCTCGAGCTGGCCGGCATCGACCAGCGCGGGCCATAGGCCGGCGCCGCGGATCACTTCGATCTCGACCTGCTCGCCGAGCGCGCGGCGCAGCAGGCCGTCCATCCCGGCCACCAAACGGTTGATGTCGGTGATCTTGGGCTCCAGTGCCTGCCGGCGCGCAAAGGCGAGCAGGCGCTGGGTGAGTTCGGCGCCACGCTGCGCGGCGCTGGCGATCATTTCCGCCAGCATGCGCTGGCGTGCGTCGGCCACCAGTTCGTCGCTCAGCAGTTCGGCATTGCCGAGGATCACGGTCAGCAGGTTGTTGAAGTCGTGCGCCACGCCGCCGGTGAGTTGGCCGACCGACTCCATCCGCTGCGACTGGCGCAATCGTTCTTCCAGCGCCAGGCGCTCGGTGACATCGGTCATGCCGCCGACCATGCGGATCGCCGTGCCCTGCGCATCGCGGATGACGAAGCCGCGGTCGACGACCGTGGCGTAGCTGCCGTCGCTGCGCAAGAAGCGGTAGCTCGCCTCCCACTGCCTGGCGTTGCCGGCGATGGCGTCTTTGATGCTTACGAGGACGGCGTCCTTGTCCTCGGGGTGGATGCGGCTCGTCCATGACGTGGAGTCGGGCTCCAGCGTGGCCAGGTCATGGCCGAACAGCGTGCGCATGCCGCTGCTCCACCATATCGCGTCGGTGCCGAGGTCCCAGTCCCAGATCGCGTCGGCGGTGGCCTGGGCGACGTAGCGGAAGCGCTCCTCGCTCGCCCGCAGGGCCTGCTCCTTGCGGTCATGCTCGACCGCGATGCCGATCAGGTGCGACACCTGCGATACCAGTTCGATGTCCTGTGGTTCGGGAGCGCGCGGGTGGTCGTGGTAGACGGCCACGGTCGCCAGCACCTTGCCGGTCCGGTCCATCACCGGCATCGACCAGCAGGCACGCAGCCCGAACGATTCGGCCAGATGCCGATAGTCGGCCCAGAGCGGATCGGTGAGGATGTCGGCGACCACGACCGGCGCGCGCCGCCAGGCGGCGGTGCCGCAGGAGCCGGCCGACGGGCCGATCGGGGCGCCGTCGATGGCGCGGTTGTACTCGGCGGGCAGGCTGGGCGCGGCGCCATGGCGCAGGTGCTGGCCTTCCGCATCCAGCAGCAGGATCGATGCGCGCGCGGCGGGCATGATCTCCTCGACGCCGCGGGCGATGGTATCGAGGATGCCGGCCAGTGGGGCGCCGGCGGATACCATCTCGAGCACATGCCGCTCGGTCGCCCGCTGCTTTTCGTTGCGACGGCGTTCGCTGATGTCGCGGGTGACACTGAGCACCGACACGATGGCGCCACTGGCATCGCGCAATGGCACGGCATGGGTTTCGACCCAGCGGATCGTGCCTTTCAGGCCGATGATGCGGAACTGCAGCTCGCCATGGCTGCCCTGGCAGACGGTCCGGTGCAGGCGCAGGTAGGCGTCGCGGTCGTCCGGGTGCAGCAGGCTGGAGATCGGGCGCTCCAGTACCTGCGATGCATCGTCGGCTTCCAGCATGCGCAGGCCGGCGGGGTTCATCTCCCGCAAGCGGCCATCGGCGGACACCACCTTCACGCATTCGGGTTCGCTCGCGAGGATCATACGCAAGCGCGACTCGCTGGCGCGCAGGGCTTCCTCGGTGCGGCGCTGGGAGGTGATGTCGGTGACGTAGCCCTCGATGACGGCCGTGCCATCTTCCAGCCCCACCGCCTTGCCCTGCTCCCAGACCCATTTCTCCGTGCCGTCCGCCGTGCGCAGCCGGTAGGTGGCCTGGAAGCGTTGGCCGCTTTCGACGGCGCGCCGCACGATGGCCTCGACGCGCGCGCGGTCGTCGGGGTGAATGAGCTCGACGTAGGCGATGCTCCGGTTGTCGACCAGATCCTCCGGCGTGTAGCCGGTCAGCTCGATGGCACCCGCGCTGACCAGGCGCATGGTCCAGTAGGCGTCCTGCAGGCAGCGGTAGGCCATTCCTGGCAGGTTGTCCAGCAGCGTCGCCAGCGAGGGGGCTTGCTCCACGTCGGGCTGGCCGTCGGCGTGCTCACGTGCCTTGTCCACCATCACTCCTCCTGTGTGATGCGCGATCCGGCGAATCCGACGGCCTGTCAGTCGTCCGGCCGGGTTTCCGCATCTGTACTGTTACGCGTCGGCGGGCATCGGGCAAGCCGTGATTCATGCCGATTGGCCCAGCAGCAGCGCCAGCACGAAGATGCCGAGCATCATGAAGGCCAGGGCGAGCTTGAGCGCCGCGCCGACCACCATCCCGATCCAGGTGGCCATGCCGACGCGACCCGCCCGGCGCAGGTCGCGGACATGCAGCAGCTCACCGGCCACCGCGCCCGCGAACGGGCCGAGCACGATCCCGGGCAGGCCGAACAACAGGCCGGCCAGCGCGCCCAGCGCCGCGCCGCCGATGCCGTAACGGCTGGCGCCGACGCGCTGCGCGCCCAGCACGGAGGCCAGCAGGTCGATCAGTGTCGAGAGCAGGGTGAGTACGGCCAGCACACCCAGCGTCCACGCGCCGATGCGTTCGAAGCCGCCGGCCCAAGCGGCCAGCAGCATGCCGGCGAACATCACCGGCAGGCCGGGCAGGGCCGGCAGCACGGTGCCAGCCAGGCCGAGCAGGATCAGCGCCGCGGCGAGCATGTACCAAAGAACGGTCCAATCCATGGGGCGGGGGCAGGCCGTGGCGGGAGGCCCTAAAATAACCGACTTCCCTTCCCGCCACCCTTCCGGCAGCCGTGACCACGATCAGACAGGACGATTTCATCCAGAGCGTCGCCGACGCCCTGCAGTACATCAGCTACTACCACCCGGTCGACTACATCCGGAACCTCGCCGCCGCCTACGAGCGCGAGCAGTCTCCGGCGGCCCGCGACGCCATGGCCCAGATCCTGATCAACTCGCGCATGTGCGCCGAAGGGCACCGCCCGATCTGCCAGGACACCGGCATCGTGACGGTGTTCCTGAAGATCGGCATGGACGTGCGCTGGGACGCGACCATGAGCGTGGAGGACATGGTCAACGAGGGTGTGCGCCGCGCCTACAACCACCCCGACAACAGGCTGCGTGCCTCGGTGCTGATGGATCCGGCCGGCAAGCGCCTGAACACCCGCGACAACACCCCCGCCGTCGTCAACATGACGGTGGTGCCGGGCAACACCGTGGACGTGATCGTCGCCGCCAAGGGTGGCGGTTCCGAGGCCAAGAGCAAGTTCGTCATGCTCAACCCCTCCGACTCCATCGTGGACTGGGTCCTGAAGACCGTGCCGACCATGGGCGCGGGCTGGTGCCCGCCGGGCATGCTCGGCATCGGCATCGGCGGCACCGCCGAGAAGGCGATGCTGCTGGCCAAGGAGGCGCTGATGGAGCCGATCGACATCGCCGACCTGATCGCCCGCGGCCCGTCCAACCGTATCGAGGAGCTGCGCCTTGAGCTGTACGAGAAGGTCAATGCGCTCGGCATCGGCGCGCAGGGCCTGGGCGGCCTCACCACCGTGCTCGACATCAAGATCAAGGACTACCCGACCCATGCCGCCAACCTGCCGGTGGCGATGATCCCCAACTGCGCCGCCACCCGTCACGCCCACTTCGTGCTCGACGGCAGCGGCCCGGTGCAGCTCGACCCGCCCTCGCTGGAGGACTGGCCCAAGCTGACCTACGAGGCATCCAAGGGGCGCCGCGTGGATCTGTCCACCGTCACCCGTGACGAGGTGGCGAGCTGGAAGCCGGGCGAGGTGCTGCTGCTCAACGGCAAGATCCTCACCGGCCGCGACGCCGCCCACAAGCGCATGGTGGACATGTTGAACCGCGGCGAGCCGTTGCCGGTCGATTTCGCCGGCCGGTTCATCTATTACGTCGGCCCGGTCGATCCGGTGCGTGACGAGGTGGTCGGTCCGGCCGGCCCGACCACCGCCACCCGCATGGACAAGTTCACCGACCAGGTGCTCGGCGCGACCGGTCTGCTCGGCATGATCGGCAAGGCCGAGCGCGGCCCGGCCGCGATCGAGGCGATCAAGCGGCATCGCTCGGTCTACCTGATGGCGGTCGGCGGCGCGGCCTACCTCGTCTCCAAGGCGATCAGATCGGCCAGGGTCGTCGGCTTCGAGGACCTGGGCATGGAGGCGATCTACGAGTTCGAGGTCAAGGACATGCCGGTCACCGTCGCCGTGGATTCGTCCGGCGAGTCGGTCCACCAGACCGGTCCGCGCCAGTGGCAGGCGAAGATCGGCAAGATTCCCGTCGTCGTCGAATGAAGCAACGGCATGCATGGAGAGCGGCGGAGACAGACGAAGGGCATGCGAGGCTCGTTCGGTCTGCCGCCATGCTCTCCGCTGTGCCTGCTCATCTGCGTGCCTTGCTCTTGCAGGTGTCGGCGCGTCGCTGAGCCGTAGAATGCGCGCATGCCCCTGATCACCCTCCACAACGTCGACTACGGCGTCGGCGGCCCGCTGCTGCTCGAAAACGTCGAGCTGGCCATCGAGCCGGGCGAGCGCATCGCCCTGATCGGACGCAACGGCGCCGGCAAGTCCACGCTGCTGCGCCTGCTCTCGGGTGAGATCCGGCCCGACGATGGCGAGATCCGCCTGCAGGCCGGCGTGCGCGTCGCCCGCTTGCAGCAGGAGGTGCCGCAGGGGGTGACCGGCAGCGTGTTCGACGTGGTGGCCGGCGGCCTCGGCCGGCTCGGCGCCGACCTGGCGGAGTTCCATCGCCTCAGCCACGCGCCGGCAGGGCAGGTGGACACGAGGGCGCTGGCGGCGGTGCAGGCGCGCATCGAGGATGCGCAGGGCTGGTCGATCGACCAGCGCGTCGTACAGGTGCTGACCCGGCTCGATCTGCCCGCGGACGCCGATTTCGTCGCGCTTTCGGGCGGCATGAAGCGCCGCGTGCTGCTCGCGCAGGCCTTGGTCACCGCGCCCGACGTGCTACTGCTCGACGAGCCGACCAACCACCTGGACATCGCCTCGATCGACTGGCTGGAAGCGTTCCTGCGCGGCTTCGCCGGCACGCTGGTGTTCGTCACCCACGACCGCCGCTTCCTGCGCGCGCTGGCCACCCGCATCGTCGAGATCGACCGCGGTCGGGTCACGAGCTGGCCGGGCGACTGGGACAACTATCTGCGCCGCCGCGAGGAGCGCCTGAATGCCGAAGCGCAGGAGAATGCCCGCTTCGACAAGCGGCTGGCACAGGAGGAGGCGTGGATACGGCAGGGCATCAAGGCCCGTCGCACCCGCGACGAAGGCCGCGTGCGCCGGCTCAAGGCGATGCGGGCCGAGCGCGCACAGCGCCGCGAGCAGGCCGGCAACGTCAAGCTGGCGCTGGCCGAGGCGGGCGTCTCCGGCCGCAAGGTGATCGAGGCCGAAGGCTTGTCGTACGGCTGGGACGGCCAGCCGATCGTGCGCGACTTCTCCACCGTCATCCTGCGTGGCGACCGCGTCGGCCTGCTCGGCCCCAACGGCTCGGGCAAGACCACGCTGCTCAAGCTGCTGCTCGGCGAGCTGGCGCCGCAGGCCGGCAGCGTCAGGCGCGGCACGCAGTTGCAGATCGCCTACTTCGACCAGCACCGTGCCGCGCTGCGCGAGGACTGGAACGCGCTGGACAACGTCGCCGAGGGCCGCGAGTTCATCGAGGTCGGCGGCCGGCGCAAGCACGTGCTGGGCTACCTGCAGGACTTCCTGTTCACGCCTGAGCGCGCCCGTGCGCCGATCACCCGGCTGTCCGGCGGCGAGCGCAACCGCCTGCTGCTCGCCAAGCTGTTCGCGCAGCCCTCGAATCTGCTGGTGATGGACGAGCCGACCAACGACCTCGATGTCGAGACGCTGGAGCTGCTGGAGGAGTTGCTGGCCGAGTATCCCGGCACGCTGCTGCTGGTCAGCCACGACCGCGACTTCCTCGACAACGTGGTGACCAGCACGCTGGTCATGGAAGGCGACGGCCGCGTCGGCGAGTACGTGGGCGGCTACAGCGACTGGCTGCGCCAGCGGCCCGCGCCATCGTCGGCGCAGGCGAAGAAGCCGGAACCCAAGCCCGCCGCGAAACCGGCCGAGCCCATCGCGGCTTCAGCATCCGCGAAGCGCAAGCTCAGCTACAAGGACGCCCGCGAACTGGAGCAGTTGCCGGCGCGCATCGAGACGCTGGAAGCAGATCTCGCCGCGCTCACCGCGCGGATGAACGACCCGGCCTTCTACCAGCGTGACGGCGCCGCCATCGCCGCGCACAACGCCGAGGTGGCGCGCGTGCAGGCCGAGCTGGACGCGGCCTACGCGCGCTGGGAAGCGCTGGAGCGCGGCTGAACCCTGCAGGCTCAGTGCCCGGCGCCGCGTCGGCGTCCGGCCAGCGCGACCGGGCCATGATCGTCGCAATGGTCGCCGTGCGGATGATGCAGGTGACCGTCGACCAGATAGTCGACATGGTCGCCGTGCGGCACGGCCTCGTGGCCGCAGCCTGGGCCGTGCACATGCTGCCTGTCGTGGCCACCGCAGCGGTGGCCGGGCGTGCAACGTTCGGGATTGGTCGCGCCGACCGCGATCACATGCTCGTCGACGCGGTCGCCATGCGGGTGGTGCAGATGACCATCCTGCAGGTAATCGATATGGCCGTCGTGCTCGATCGCGGTGTGGCCGCAGCCGGGTCCGTGGCGGTGGCCGGCTTGCTGGGTGTGGACGTGTTTCATGGCGCCTCCGGTGGGACGGGCAACGTCCGTGTCACAGGGGCCGCACGTCGCGCGGGCGACGTGCTCCCCCGCAGTGTACGCCGGTGACGTCGGGGGTCCAATTTGGCGGCTAGGCGAGCGGTGGCGATAATCGGGTCACCCGCTCGTTCCGCTCACGCGGAGGAGGCCGTGCAATGGACGGAGGCAGGGATACCCACGACGGGCCGCTGGCGCGCCGGGTAGCCAGGCTGCTCGCGCCGGCCGACGTGCGGCTGGACGGTGCGCGCGCCTGGGACTTGCGCATCCTCGACCGGCGGTTCTTCGTCCGCGTACTCGCACAGGGGTCGCTCGGCCTGGGCGAATCCTACATGGACGGCTGGTGGGAGACCGGCGACCTCGACGGGCTGCTGTACAGGTTGCTCAGGGCGCGCATCGACGAGCGTGCGCCCGACCTGCCCACACGGTGGGCCGCGATCAGGGCGCGGCTGCTCAACCTGCAGTCGCGCCGCCGCAGTTTCGAGGTCGGCAGGCGGCACTACGATCTCGGCAACGAGCTGTACGAGGCCATGCTCGGCCGCCGGCTGGTCTACAGTTGCGGCTACTGGCGGCAGGCGCGCGACCTCGACGACGCGCAGGAGGCCAAGCTCGACCTGGTCTGCCGCAAGCTCATGCTCGAGCCGGGCATGCGCGTGCTCGACATCGGGTGCGGCTGGGGCGAGGCGCTGAAGTTCGCCGCCGAGCGTTACGGCGTCTCCGGCGTGGGCGTCACGGTCTCGCGCGAACAGGCCGACTACGCGCGCCGCCTCTGTGACGGCCTGCCGGTCGAGATCCTCCTGTGCGACTACCGCGAGGTGAGCGGGCATTTCGACCGGGTATGCTCGATTGGCATGTTCGAGCACGTCGGCGTGCGCAATTACGAGGCCTACTTCGATGTGGTGCGCCGTTGCCTGCCCCCGGACGGGCTGTTCCTGCTGCACACGATCGGTGCCGAGCGGTCCACCAGCCACACCGACCCCTGGATCGCACGCTACATCTTTCCGAACTCGATGCTGCCCTCGGCGGCGCAGATCGCGCGGGCGGTGGAAGGACGTTTCGTGATCGAGGACTGGCACAACTTCGGCGCCGATTACGACCGTACCCTGCAGGCCTGGCGCGACAACATCGAGCGGGCCTGGCACCGACTGCCGTCGCGCTACGACGAGCGGTTCCGGCGGATGTGGCGGTTCTACCTGGCTTCGGCGATGGCGCTGTTCCGAAGCCGGCGCGGACAGTTGTGGCAGTTGGTGCTATCGCCCGACGGCGTGCCCGGCGGCTATGTGGCGCCACGTTAGCCGGGGCCTTCCTTGCAACGCCGACGGTATAGGTGTTGACTGGCAAGCACGCGCAGTTCACGTCGCATCACCGAGAGTGCTATCCATGAGACTGATCGGTCGCATGTTCGCCTTGTCCCTGCTGCTGGTCGCGATGCCGGTGTTGCTGCTCGGCCAGACGGACGAGCGCGCGCCGGTCGGTGAGGTGTTGCTGCTCGACATCAAGGGCGGCATCGGCCCCGCCACCAGCGACTATCTCCAGCGCGGGATTCGCCGGGCGGGCGAGGAGGGCGCGCGGGCCGTGGTGCTGCGGATGGATACGCCGGGCGGGCTGGATGCCGCCACGCGCGACATCAATCTGGCCATCCTCGCCTCGCCGGTGCCGGTGATCGTGTACGTGGCGCCGGAAGGCGCGCGCGCGGCCAGCGCCGGCACCTACATCCTGTACGCCAGTCATCTGGCGGCGATGGCGCCGGCCACCTCCCTGGGTGCGGCCACGCCCGTGTCGCTCGGTGGCGGCGGGCCGCCGATGGGGCGCGACAAGCCGTCCGACGACGCCAAGGGCAAGGCAGGCGACAAGGCGGGCGACAAGGCCGACGAGAAGGCCGACGAGAAGGCCGATGCCCCGGCCACCCCGGAGGCGATGGCGGCCAAGGTCGTGAACGACGCGGTCGCCTACCTGCGCAGCCTGGCCGAGCTGCGCGGACGCAATGCCGATTTCGCCGAGGCCGCAGTGCGTCAGGCGGCCACGCTCACCGCCAGCCAGGCGCTGGAGCAGGGCGTCATCGAGATCCTCGCCGCCAGCATCGACGACCTGCTCAGGCAGGCGGACGGACGGACGGTGAAGCTGGGCGAGACCGAAACCGTACTCGCCACGGCCGATGCGCGCATCACCACCGTCGCGCCGGACTGGCGCAGCCGGCTGCTGTCGGTGATCACCGAGCCATCGGTGGCCTACCTGCTGCTGCTGGTCGGCCTCTATGGCCTGGTCTTCGAGGGCTACAACCCCGGCGCCCTGGTGCCCGGGGTGATCGGCGCGATCAGCCTGCTGCTGGCGCTGTATGCGCTGCAGGTGCTGCCGGTGAACTACGCCGGCGTGGCGCTCATCGTGCTGGGTGTGGCGCTGATGACCGCCGAGATGTTCATGCCGAGCTTCGGCGTGTTGGGCATCGGCGGTCTGATCGCACTGGTCGCCGGGTCGGTGATGCTGTTCGACACCGACGTGCCCGGCTTCGGTGTGCCCGGGCGCATGATCCTTGGCGTCGGCGCCACCAGCGGGCTCGCCTTCCTCGGTGTGCTGTGGCTGGCGCTGCGCGCCCGCCACCGGCCGGTGGTTACCGGGACCCACGAGCTGATCGGCGCCACCGCCGTGGTCGTGCGCGACTTCCAGGGGCGCGGCTGGGTGCATGTGCGCGGCGAGAACTGGCAGGCCGAGTGCGCGCAGCCGGTCCGTCGCGGCCAGGCGGTGCGCGTGGTCGCGGTGGACGGGCTGACGCTGCGCGTGGTTCCCAACGACTGAACCGAACGATCGTCAAACCGGGAGAATCGCCATGGATTTCACGCTGTTTCTGCCTTTTGTCCTCGTCGTCGTGGCGCTGTTCGCCAGCGCAAACCGGGTGCTG
>JBEQAM010000030.1:0-12403 GCA_041640375.1 Rehaibacterium sp.
TGCCGGTGAATCACTCGTCGGCGGAACCGGCTTCCTCAGCCATCGTCTCCGATGCCGGGGCGGCGCGCAGGGCCTCCATATCCGATTCACTCAGTTCACCGACCGGGCGGCGGCGCTTGCTGTGGTAAGCAAGACCCGTGCCGGCCGGGATCAGACGGCCAACGATAACATTTTCCTTCAGGCCCCGCAAGGTATCGCGGGTACCGCGAACCGCCGCCTCGGTGAGCACGCGGGTGGTTTCCTGGAAGGAGGCGGCCGAAATGAACGATTCGGTCGCCAGCGAGGCCTTGGTGATGCCCAGCAGCACCGGCTGGAACTTGGCCGGCATCTCGTTACGGGCCTGAACCCGGGCGTTTTCCTCCAGCACGCGGATCTTCTCCACCTGTTCGCCCTGCAGGAAGCGGGTATCGCCGGGCTCGGTGATCTCCACCTTGCGCAGCATCTGGCGGATGATCACCTCGATGTGCTTGTCGTTGATCTTCACGCCCTGCAGGCGATAAACGTCCTGGATCTCCTTGACCAGGTAGGCGGCCAGCGGCTCGACGCCGAGCAGGCGCAGGATGTCCTGCGGGTTCGGCTCGCCGTCCACGATGGTCTCGCCCTTTTCCACGTGCTCGCCTTCGAACACGATGATCTGGCGGTACTTCGGGATCAGCTCCTCGTGCTCGTTGCCCTCGGCATCCTTGATGATGAGGCGCTGCTTGCCCTTGGTGTCCTTGCCAAAGCTGACCACGCCGGAACGCTCGGCGAGGATCGCCGGGTCCTTCGGCTTGCGGGCCTCGAACAGATCGGCCACGCGCGGCAGACCGCCGGTGATGTCACGGGTCTTGGACGCCTCCTGCGGGATCTTGGCGACCACGTCGCCCACGCCCACCGGCGCGCCATCGTGCAGGTTGACGATCGAGCGCGGCGGCAGCAGGTACTGCGCCGGCAGGTCGGTACCCGGGATGTTCAGGTCCTTGCCGTCGGCGTCGACGATGCGCACGATCGGGCGCAGATCCTTGCCGGCCGAGCCGCGACGCTTGGGGTCGGTGATCTCCGCGCTGGCCAGACCGGTCAGCTCGTCGACCTTCTCGATCACGGTGACGCCGTCGACGAAGTCGACGAAGCGCACGAAGCCAGCCACCTCGGACACGATCGGGTGGTTGTGCGGATCCCAGTTGGCGACGGTCTGGCCGGCCTTGACCGCCTCGCCGTCCTTGACCGAGATGACCGCGCCGTACGGCACCTTGTAGCGCTCGCGCTCACGGCCGGCCGGGTCGAGCACCGACAGCTCGCCCGAGCGCGACACCGCCACCAGGTGGCCGGCACTGTGCTGGACGGTCTTGATGTTGGTGAACTTGATCGTGCCGGTGGTCTTGATGGTGACGTTGTCCACCGCCGCCGCACGCGATGCCGCGCCACCGATGTGGAAGGTACGCATGGTCAGCTGCGTGCCCGGCTCGCCGATCGACTGGGCAGCGATCACGCCAACCGCTTCGCCAATGTTGACGATATGGCCGCGCGCCAGGTCGCGGCCATAGCAGTGCGCGCAGACGCCGAAGCTCGATTCGCAGGTGATGGTCGAGCGCACCTTGATCGACTGTACGCCCGCCGCTTCCAGCTTCTCCACCCACTTCTCGTCGAGCAGGGTATTGCGGGTGACGATCGGATCCTCGTCGTTGCCCGGCAGGAACACGTCCTCGGCCACGATGCGGCCGAGGACGCGGTCGCGCAACGGCTCGACCACGTCGCCGCCCTCGACGATGGGCGTCATGGTCAGACCGTTCATCGTGCCGCAATCGACTTCGGTGATCACCACGTCCTGCGACACGTCGACCAGACGGCGGGTCAGGTAACCGGAGTTCGCCGTCTTGAGCGCGGTGTCGGCCAGACCCTTGCGCGCGCCGTGAGTCGAGATGAAGTACTGCAGGACGTTCAGGCCCTCGCGGAAGTTCGCGGTGATCGGCGTCTCGATGATCGAGCCGTCCGGGCGCGCCATCAGGCCGCGCATGCCGGCCAGCTGGCGGATCTGCGCCTGCGAGCCACGCGCGCCGGAGTCGGCCATGATGAAGACGGAGTTCATCGACTTCTGGTCGACGATCTCGCCCTTGGCGTTGACGGTCTTCTCGGTGCCGATGGTGTCCATCATCGCCTTGGCGACGCGCTCGTTGGTGCGCGACCAGATGTCGACGACCTTGTTGTAGCGCTCGCCAGCGGTGACCAGACCCGACTGGTACTGCTGCTGGATCTCCAGCACTTCCTTCTCGGCCTCGGCCAGGATGGTCTTCTTTTCTTCCGGAATCACCATGTCATCGATGCCGATGGAGACGCCGGCGCGGGTCGCATTGGAGAAGCCGGTGTACATCAGCTTGTCGGCGAAGATCACCGTCTGCTTCAGGCCGAGCTGACGGTAGCAGGCGTTGATCAGGCGGCTGATCGCCTTCTTGGTCAGCTCGGTATTGACCAGTGCGAACGACAGACCCTCGGGCAGGATCTCGGCCAGCAGCGCGCGGCCGACGGTCGTGTCGACGATCGAGGTCGACTCGCTGCGATTGCCCTGCTCGTCGACTTCGACCTGGCGCAGGCGCACCTTCACCTTGGCGTGCAGATCGACGACACGGTTGTCGTAGGCACGCTTCACTTCGGCGATGTTGGCGAACACCATGCCCTCGCCCTTCTTGTTCTCGAGCGCGCGGGTCATGTAGTACAGCCCCAGGACCACGTCCTGGGTCGGCACGATGATCGGCTCGCCGGAGGCGGGCGACAGGATGTTGTTCGACGACATCATCAAGGCGCGCGCCTCGAGCTGCGCCTCCAGCGACAGCGGCACGTGCACGGCCATCTGGTCGCCGTCGAAGTCGGCGTTGAACGCGGTACACACCAGCGGATGCAGCTGGATCGCCTTGCCTTCGATCAGCACCGGCTCGAAGGCCTGGATGCCGAGACGGTGCAGGGTCGGGGCACGGTTGAGCAGCACCGGGTGTTCGCGGATCACCTCTTCCAGGATGTCCCACACTTCGGGCGATTCGCGCTCGACCAGCTTCTTGGCCGCCTTGATGGTGGTGGCCAGGCCGCGACGCTGCAGCTTGGCGAAAATGAACGGCTTGAACAGCTCCAGCGCCATCTTCTTCGGCAGGCCGCACTCGTGCAGGCGCAGGGTCGGACCGACCACGATCACCGAGCGGCCGGAGTAGTCCACGCGCTTGCCCAGCAGGTTCTGACGGAAGCGGCCCTGCTTGCCCTTGATCATGTCGGCCAGCGACTTGAGCGGACGCTTGTTGGTGCCGGTGATCGCGCGACCGCGGCGGCCGTTGTCCAGCAGTGCGTCGACCGACTCCTGCAGCATGCGCTTCTCGTTGCGGACGATGATGTCCGGCGCGTTCAGCTCGAGCAGACGCTTGAGGCGGTTGTTGCGGTTGATGACGCGACGGTACAGGTCGTTGAGGTCGGAGGTGGCGAAGCGGCCGCCGTCCAGCGGTACCAGCGGCCGCAGGTCGGGCGGTAGCACCGGCAGCACGGTCAGGATCATCCACTCCGGACGGTTGCCGGACTCGATGAAGGCCTCGACCAGCTTGATGCGCTTGGTCAGGCGCTTGAGCTTGGTCTCGGAATTGGTCGAGGCGATCTCTTCCTTCAGGCGCGCCATCTCGGCGTTGAGGTCGATCGTGCGCAGCAGCTCATAGACGGCCTCGGCACCCATCATGGCGTCGAAGTCGTCGCCGTGCTCCTGGCGGGCCTGCATGAACTGTTCTTCGTTGAGCAGCTGGCCGCGCTCGAGCGTGGTCAGACCAGGCTCGATGACCACATAGGCCTCGAAGTACAGGATGCGCTCGATGTCGCGCAGGGTCATGTCGAGCATCAGGCCGATGCGCGAGGGCAGCGACTTGAGGAACCAGATGTGCGCGACCGGGCTGGCCAGTTCGATGTGGCCCATGCGCTCGCGGCGCACCTTGGCCAGGGTGACCTCGGTGCCGCACTTCTCGCAGACCACACCACGGTGCTTCATGCGCTTGTACTTGCCGCACAGGCACTCGTAGTCCTTGACCGGCCCGAAGATGGCGGCACAGAACAGGCCGTCACGCTCGGGCTTGAAGGTGCGGTAATTGATGGTTTCCGGCTTCTTGACCTCGCCGTACGACCACGAGCGGATCAGGTCGGGAGAGGCCAGCTGGATCTTGATGGCGTCGAAATCCAGCGACTGCCGCTGCTGGTTGAAGAGGTTGAGCAAATCTTTCATGGGTCAGTTCTCCAGTCCGCGGCGTCCGATCAGTGCTCTTCCAGCTCGATGTTGATGGCGAGCGAGCGGATTTCCTTGACCAGCACGTTGAACGACTCGGGCATGCCCGCCGTCATCTCGTGCTCGCCGTCGACGATGTTCTTGTACATCTGGTTGCGGCCCTGCACGTCGTCGGACTTCACCGTCAGCATCTCCTGCAGGGTGTAGGCGGCGCCGTAGGCCTCCAGCGCCCACACCTCCATCTCGCCGAAACGCTGGCCACCGAACTGCGCCTTGCCGCCCAGCGGCTGCTGGGTGACCAGCGAGTACGGGCCGGTGGAGCGGGCGTGCATCTTGTCGTCGACCAGGTGATTGAGCTTGAGCATGTGCATGTAGCCCACCGTGACCGGGCGATCGAACTCCTCGCCGGTACGGCCGTCGATCAGGCGGGTCTGACCGCTCTCGGGCAGACCGGCGAGCTTGAGCATGGCCTTGATCTCCTCCTCGGTCGCGCCGTCGAACACCGGGGTGGCCATCGGCACGCCGCCGGTGAGGTTGCGCGCCAGATTGAGCAGCTCCTCGTCGCTGAACTGCGACAGGTCCACCCGCTCGCCCATCAGCTTGCGATCGTGGTTGTAGATCTGGTCGAGGAACTTGCGCAGGTCGGCCACCTTGGCCTGGGACTCGAGCATCTCCTGGATGCGCTGACCCAGTCCCTTGGCCGCCCAGCCCAAGTGGGTCTCGAGGATCTGGCCGATGTTCATTCGGCTCGGCACGCCCAGCGGGTTGAGCACGATGTCGACCGGCGTACCGTCGGCCATGTAGGGCATGTCCTCGACCGGCACGATGTTCGAGATCACGCCCTTGTTGCCGTGACGGCCGGCCATCTTGTCGCCCGGCTGGATGCGGCGGCGCACGGCCAGGTAGACCTTGACCATCTTGAGCACGCCCGGCGCGAGATCGTCGCCGGCGGTGATCTTGGCGCGCTTGTCGGCGAAGCGCTTCTCGAACTCGGCCCTGTGGGCCTCGATCTGCTTCTGCGCGCGCTCGATGGCCTCGGCGGCATCTTCGTCCTTCATGCGGATCGAGAACCAGTCGTCCTTCTTCAGGCCGTCCAGATACTCATCGCTGATTGCGGTGCCCTTCTTCAGGCCACCCGGACCGCCGTTGGCGACCTTGCCGACGATCTGCGAGCGCAGGCGGGCGTAGATGGCCCCCTCCAGGATGCGGAACTGGTCGTCGAAGTCCTTCTTGACCCGCTTGATCTCGGCTTCCTCGATCAGACGGGCACGCTTGTCCTTCTCGATGCCATCGCGGGTGAAGACCTGCACGTCGATGACGGTGCCGTCCATGCCCGGCGGCACGCGCAGCGAGCTGTCCTTCACGTCGGAGGCCTTCTCACCGAAGATCGCGCGCAGCAGCTTCTCCTCCGGGGTCAGCTGGCTCTCGCCCTTGGGCGTGACCTTGCCGACCAGGATGTCGCCGGCGCGTACCTCGGCACCGATATAGACCACGCCCGATTCGTCGAGGCGGTTGAGCGCCTGCTCGGAGACATTCGGGATATCGGCGCTGATCTCCTCGGGACCGAGCTTGGTGTCGCGCGCGACGCAGGTCAGCTCCTCGATGTGGATCGTGGTGTAGCGGTCCTCCTGGACGACGCGCTCCGAGATCAGGATCGAGTCCTCGAAGTTGTAGCCGTTCCACGGCATGAACGCGACCAGCATGTTCTGGCCGAGGGCCAGCTCGCCGATGTCGGTGGAGGGACCGTCGGCCAGTACGTCACCACGGGCGACGCGGTCGCCCACCTTCACCAGCGGGCGCTGATTGATGCAGGTGTTCTGGTTGGAGCGGGTGTACTTGACCAGGGTGTAGATGTCGACGCCGGCATCGTTCTCGCCGACCTCGTCCTCGTTCACGCGCACCACGATGCGGGCGGCATCGACCTGATCGATCACGCCGCTGCGACGGGCCACGGTGATCACGCCCGAGTCGCGCGCCACGGCGCGCTCGATGCCGGTACCGACCAGCGGCTTCTCGGCGCGCAGCGTCGGTACGGCCTGACGCTGCATGTTGGCGCCCATCAGCGCACGGTTGGCGTCGTCGTGCTCGAGGAACGGCACCAGCGCGGCCGCGACCGACACCGACTGCATCGGCGAGACGTCCATGTAGTGGATCTCGCTCGGCGGCTTGAGCAGGGTCTCGCCCTGATAGCGACAGGGCACGAACTGGCCGGTCAGTGCGCCATTCTCGTCGAGCTCGGCGTTGGCCTGGGCGATGACGTACTCGTTCTCCTCGATCGCCGACAGGTACTCGACCTCGTCGGTGACGCGGCCGTTCACCACCTTGCGGTACGGGGTCTCCAGGAAGCCGTACTTGTTGGTGCGGGCATACACGGCCAGCGAGTTGATCAGGCCAATGTTCGGACCTTCCGGCGTCTCGATGGTGCAGACCCGGCCATAGTGGGTCGGGTGCACGTCGCGCACCTCGAAGCCGGCACGCTCGCGGGTCAGGCCGCCCGGGCCGAGCGCCGAGACACGGCGCTTGTGCGTCACCTCGGAGAGCGGGTTGTTCTGGTCCATGAACTGGCTGAGCTGCGAGGAGCCGAAGAACTCCTTGATCGCGGCGGCGACCGGCTTGGCATTGATCAACTCCTGCGGGGTCAGCCCCTCGGACTCGGCCAGCGACAGACGTTCCTTGACGGCGCGCTCGACACGGACCAGACCGACGCGGAACACGTTCTCGGCCATCTCGCCGACCGAGCGTACACGGCGGTTGCCCAGGTGATCGATGTCGTCCACGGTGCCGCGACCGTTGCGGATCTCGCACAGCACCTTGAGCACGTCCAGGATATCGGAGCTCTCACCCTGCTCGGCCACCAGGCGCTTGGACTCCTCGTCATTGCGCTCGGCAAAGTACTTGTGGTCGTACAGCACGCCGGGGCCGGTCACGTCCTTGCGGCCGACGCGACGGTTGAACTTCATCCGCCCCACGCCCGACAGGTCGTAGCGTTCGAAGGTGAAGAACAGGTTGTAGAACAGGTTCTGCGCCGCTTCCTTGGTCGGCGGCTCGCCCGGACGCATCATGCGGTAGATCTCGACCAGCGCCTCGAGCTGGGTCCTGGTCGAGTCGATGCGCAGGGTGTTCGACAGGTACGGGCCGCGATCCAGATCGTTGACCCACAGCGTGCCGATGCTCTCGATGCCGGCCTTGCGGAACGCGGCCAACTGCTCTTCGGTCAGCTCGTCGTTGGCGTTGGCGAGCACCTCGCCGGTCTTCGGATCGATGACGTCGTGTGCGACGATGCGGCCGACCAGGTAGTCGTCCGGCACTTCCAGCGTGGCGACGCCGGCCTGCTCCAGCTGACGGACGTGGCGCGCGGTGATGCGCTTGCCGGCCTCCACCAGGGTCTTGCCGTTGACGACCAGGTCGAAGTTGAGGGTCTCGCCGCGCAGTCGCTCGGGCACCAGCTCGAGCTCGACGCCTTCCTGCTTGTTGATGCGGAAGGTATTGATCTCGAAGAAGATGTTGAGCATCTCCTCGTTGCTGTAGCCGAGCGCGCGCAGCAGCACCGACACCGGCAGCTTGCGGCGGCGGTCGATACGGGTGAACAGGCAGTCCTTCGGGTCGAACTCGAAGTCCAGCCAGGATCCGCGGTAGGGGATGATGCGGGCCGAGTACAGCAGCTTGCCTGAGCTGTGGGTCTTGCCGCGGTCGTGGTCGAAGAACACACCCGGGCTGCGGTGCAGCTGGGAGACGATGACGCGCTCGGTGCCGTTGACGATGAAGGTGCCGTTGTCGGTCATCAGGGGCATTTCGCCCATGTAGACCTCCTGCTCCTTCACGTACTTGATCGCCTTGCTCGATGACTCCTTGTCGTAGATCACCAGGCGCACGGTCACGCGCAGCGGCGCGCCGTAGGTCAGGCCGCGGTTGCGGCACTCGCGCTCGTCGAACGGCGGCTCGCCGAGGCGGTAGCTGACGTACTCGAGGGCGGCGTTGCCGGAGTAGCTGGAGATCGGGAACACCGACTTGAGCGCGGCATGCAGGCCCTTGTCGGCGCGCTGATCGGGCGCGATATCGGCCTGGAGGAACTCGCGATAGGAGTCGACCTGGATGGCCAGCAGGAACGGCACCTCCAGGATCGCGCTGCGCTTGCCGAAATCCTTGCGGATGCGCTTCTTTTCGGTGAAGGAGTAGGTCATGGTCTGCTACCGCCTCGGGTATGTCAGCTGTCGCGGAAACGACTGCCGGAGTGATTGAAATCGGAATTCGGAGATCGCCACTGACACGAATGACGATGTCCGAGTGCCGTCAGGTGAAGCAGGGAAAGGCCGGGGGCTCTCGCCCCCAGCCTTCTGATTCCGCCGGTCGAAGCCAGCGACGCAATGCGCCGCTTACTTGAGCTCGACCTGGGCGCCAGCCGCCTCGAGGTCCTTCTTGAACTTCTCGGCGTCTTCCTTCGACACGCCTTCCTTGACGGTCTGCGGCGCGCCCTCGACCAGGTCCTTGGCCTCCTTGAGGCCCAGGCCGGTGATCGCGCGAACCGCCTTGATGACTTCGACCTTCTTGTCGCCGGCGGCCTTCAGGACGACGGTGAACTCGGTCTGCTCTTCGACCGGCGCGGCGGCGGCGGCCGGGCCGGCGGCCATCACCACCGGGGCGGCGGCAGAGACGCCGAACTTCTCTTCCATCGCCTTCACCAGCTCCATCACCTCGACGAGGGTCTTGCTGGCGATCGCTTCGATGATCTGCTCGTTGGTCAGGGACATGATTGCTTCCTCGGAAAAATATTCTTGAAAAGGTTGCGTGAAGTCGGCCGGTCAGGCCGCCGCCTCCTGCTTCTCGCCGATCGCCTTGAGCGCGCGGGCCACACGGGTGGCCGGCTCGACGAGCACGCTGAGCAGCATGGACAGGGCCTGGTCGCGGGTCGGCAGCGAGGCCAGCACGTCCAGGTGGGCGCCCGGGTAATGCTTGCCGCCGACGGAGACGACCTTCGCCTGCAGCTTGTCATTGCCCTTGGCGAACTCCTTGATCAGACGACCGGCGGCGCCGGGGTCCTCCATCGAGAACGCATACAGCAGCGGGCCGACGAGCGAGTCCTTGACCCCTTCGTAGTCCGTGCCTTCGACGGCGCGCGAGGCCAGCGTGTTCTTGACGACCTTCAGGAACACACCCGTCTCGCGGGCCTTCTTGCGCATCGCGGTCATCTGATCGACCGTGATGCCCGCGTACTCGGCGGCAACCAGGGAGTGAGCCTTCGCGGCCACTTCTGCCAGTTCGGCGACGACTTGTTGCTTCTGGGACAGATTCAGAGCCATTGCACTCCTCCTATTGAACTCCGCTCACGGCTCCAGCCGTCCGCGGTCCTGGGCGGCATCGGTCCTTCGATGCCGGGGGCGCCTGCGGGCGCCCCGGTGGTGGCCGTTTCCAGACTTTCAAGAATGAAAATTCCGAAAAGGGCGGCACCATCTACGCAGGCCGGCTCCTCGCGGAGCTCGGATTAAGCGATCGACGGCCGTGCCGACGGCGATTCCCTGCCAGTCGTGCATCCTTGCCCGACGTCGTCACGCACCGACCGCGCCTGCGGTCTTTGACGGCTATCGCCTGCGGCCGCGCGGCCCTCGGCGAATGCCCTCAAACGACCGGCCGGAACCCGCTGCGGACTCCGGCCGGGTGAAACGATTACTTCAGCGACAGCGACCCCTGGTCGACGGTCACGCCGATGCCCATGGTCGAGCTCAGCGAGATCTTCTGCAGATACTGGCCCTTGGCGGCCGCCGGCTTGGCCTTGATCAGGTCGGCCAGCAGCGCGTGCAGGTTGGTCTTCAGCGACTCGGCGTCGAAGTTGGCCTTGCCGATCGTGCAGTGGATGATGCCGGCCTTGTCGGTCCGGTAGCGCACCTGACCCGACTTGGCGTTCTTCACCGCCTCGGCCGGGTTCGGCGACACGGTGCCGACCTTCGGGTTCGGCATCAGGCCGCGCGGGCCGAGCACCTGGCCGAGCTTGCCGACCACGCGCATCGCATCCGGCGTGGCGATGACCACGTCGTAGTTGAGCTCGCCAGCCAGCATGCGCTCGGCCAGATCGTCCATGCCCACCGCCTCCGCACCGGCAGCCAGAGCCTCCTCGGCCTTGGCGCCCGGCGGGCAGAACACGGCAACACGCACCGACTTGCCGGTGCCGGCGGGCAGCACGGTCGAGCCGCGCACCTGCTGGTCGGACTTCTTGGCGTCGACGCCGAGGCGCACGGCCACGTCGATCGACTCGACGAACTTCACCTTGCTGTTGTTGAGCAGGATATTCAGGGCCTCATCGATCGGATAGGCCTTGCCCGGCTCCACCAGGCCCTGCAGCGCCTTGTAACGCTTGGAAACCTTTGCCATGACGTCAGCCCTCCACCACCAGACCCATACTGCGCGCGCTGCCGGCGATGGTGCGCACGGCCGCTTCCAGATCCGCCGCGGTCAGGTCGGGCTCCTTCGCCTTGGCGATGTCCTCGAGCTGCTTGCGGGTGACCTTGCCCACCTTCTCGGTGTTCGGACGCTTGGAGCCCGAGGTGATGCCGGCGGCCTTCTTCAGCAGGATGCTGGCCGGGGGCGTCTTGGTGACGAAGGTGAAGGTGCGGTCGGAGTAGGCGGTGATGACGACCGGGATCGGCAGACCCGGCTCCATCTTCTGCGTGGCGGCGTTGAACGCCTTGCAGAACTCCATGATGTTCAGACCGCGCTGACCCAGCGCCGGACCGACCGGCGGGCTGGGGTTGGCCTGACCGGCCTTCACCTGCAGCTTGATGTAGCCGACGACTTTCTTTGCCATTTCAGTTCTCCTCGGGTGCTAGCGCCTGCACGTCACATGCGGACTGCGGGGCTCCCCGGTCACTTCCGTTCGGGACCCGGAACCCGGGCCCCGGCCTTTAGGCCTTCTCCACCTGGCCGAACTCCAGCTCGACCGGCGTCGAACGCCCGAAAATCATCACCGCCACCCGCAGGCGGCTGCGCTCGTAGTTGACTTCCTCGACCACGCCGTTGAAGTCGTTGAACGGGCCGTCGACCACCCGGACCATCTCGCCGGGCTCGAACAGCACCTTCGGCTTGGGCTTGTCCACACCCTCCTGCACACGCTGCAGGATGGCATCGGCCTCGGAGTCCTTGATCGGCAGCGGGCGGTCGGCGGTGCCGCCGATGAAGCCCATGACCTTGGGCGTTTCCTTCACCAGATGCCAGCAGTCGTCGTCGATGCGCGGGATGCCGCCTTCCTCGCGGGTGTCGATCTGGACCAGCACATAGCCTGGAAAGAACTTCCGCTCGGACTTGCGCTTCTGGCCGCCGCGCATCTCGACCACTTCCTCGGTCGGCACCAGCACCTCGCCGAAACGATCCTGCATACCCTCCCGGGCAATGCGGTCCTTCAGCGACTTGGCGACCTGGTGCTCGAAGCCCGAATAGGCGTGGACCACATACCAACGCTTGCCCATGACGCCCTCCTTAGCCGAGCAGCCAGCCGATGCCGGACGAGATGAAGAAATCGATCAGCGCGATCAGCAGGCTGATGATGACGACCACCACCAGGATCACGCCGGTCGAGCGCAGGGTTTCCTGGCGGGTGGGCCAGACCACCTTGCGCAGCTCGAAACGCGACTCGGACAGGAACTCCCGCGCCTGCCGGCCCTTGGCGGTCGGCAGGCACACGATGCCGGCCACGATCACCGCCAGCACGGGCACCAGCCCGCGCAGCGGCCCGGGCCACTCGGCGAACCAGTAGAAGCCCACCACGCCGGCGACCGCGATCAGACCCGCAAGTACGTACTTGACGATATCGCCGGGCGATGCGGCCTGGGCGCTTTGTTCGACCTTTGCGTTCATCCGGTTACCGGTTCCCGGCCTCGACTGCTGGCCGGCTTGCTTGAGTGGCACGCCAGGAGGGACTCGAACCCCCAACCTGCGGTTTTGGAGACCGCTGCTCTGCCAATTGAGCTACTGGCGTATTTCGTTGTCTTCAAACGGCCGATGGCGGACCCTTGCCGGGCCCGCCATTGGAATGGCTTCCGGCCGGATCTTCCTCCGGCCGGCAGCCTGTCACTCGATGATCTTCGAGACCACGCCGGCGCCGACGGTGCGGCCACCCTCGCGGATCGCGAAGCGCAGGCCTTCCTCCATCGCGATCGGCGCGATCAGCGACACCACCATCTTGATGTTGTCGCCCGG
>JBEQAM010000031.1:0-12247 GCA_041640375.1 Rehaibacterium sp.
CCCTCCAACAGCAGCAAGCCTTAGTCCAGCAACTCGAAGAGCAGAAACAGCGCCTCAAACACTGGGAGGCAGAGGTCAAGCGAGCCCAGCGCATTGAACATGAATTTCAGCAGCTCCAGCAGCAGCTGCGCGGGCCGCGGAATCCGGTGGGCCAGCAGGTAATCGCCGGTGCGGCGGCCGGCATCCCGGGCGACGGTCCGCGCCAGGTCGGCGCCGAGCACGACGATGCACAGGCGCTCGAGGCCCTGATCGAAACCCGCCTGCGCTACCGCGGGCACGGCGCCAGCGGCGAGATGCGTCTGATCGTGCCGGGCGATATCGAGTCCAGCCTGCTGATCCAGCGCATGCGCACGCGCAACCCGATGGCCCGCATGCCGCCATTGGGCACACGCATCCCCGACCCCGAGGCGATCGAACTGATCGGGCGCTGGATCGGGCATGACCTGCCGAAAGCCTCCCCAGGAGCCACACAATGAAACCAGCCCCGTCCACCCTCCGCGCCGCCGCCCTGCTGCTGTCGCTGGGCTGCACCCTGCCCGTACTGGCCTCGGACGCCCGCATCGAGCGCGGCAAATACCTCGTCAACAGCGTCGGCGCCTGCCACGACTGTCACACGCCATGGAAGCAAGGCCCGAACGGCCCCGAGCCCGACATGAGCCGCATGCTCTCCGGTCACCCCGAATCGCTGACACTGCCGCCACCGCCGAAACTGCCCGAGGGTCCCTGGTTCGCGGCCTGGGCCACCAGCAACACCGCCATCGCCGGCCCCTGGGGCATCAGCTACACCGCCAACCTCACGCCCGACCCGGACACCGGCCTGGGCAAGTGGACCGTGGAGAACTTCAAGGACACCATCCGCCACGGCCGCCGCATGGGCCGCGGTCGCGAGCTGCTGCCGCCGATGCCCTGGCCCGCCTTTCGCCACATGACCGACGAAGACCTGGAGGCGATCTTCGCCTACCTGCAGAGCATCCCGGCGATCCGCAACCAGGTGCCCGAGCCGGTGCCGCCCGAAGGCGCCGCGCAGTGAACCCGGCCCGGTCGCGCCGCGCGTCCGGAGGCCGGGCGCGCGGCTTTGCGGGCGTCGCCGACTCGTGCCGCGACTTTTCCGCGGTCGGTGAACCCGCGCTTGGCGCGCCCGGCCCGCGCCGAAGCCATCGCCGTGGACCACGACGCGCTCGGAGAGCGCGGCGACGTTAGCGTTCGGTCGCGATCAGGCGGCGAAGCGCACCAGCAGCAGCACCGCCATCGCCGTCATCACGCCCCAGGTGCCGAGGATGCCGGTGAAACGGCCGAACGAGGTGCCGTAGTGGCGCGACAAGCCCCACGCGTGCAGCAGACGCGACACGATCAGCACCGCGCCGCACAGGTGCACGATCCAGCCGGCATGGCCGGTGAGCTCCAGCAAGGCCAGCTGCAACAAGGCCAGCGGCAGGTACTCGACCGCATTGCCATGCACGCGCATGCGCTGTTCGAGCGTCCGGTCGTTGCCGGCGCCCAGCGCGATGCGTCGCGCCAGCCGCACGGCGGCGACGCGGTAGCCGAGAAAGACCACGAGCAGGGCCGCGAGGGCAGCGTAGAGTCCGGCGATGACGGGCATGGAGCGATCCTCCGATTCGGTCGGGTCAGATCAGTCCCTGCTTCCACGGGCCGGTGATGGCCACGCTGAAGCCGGGACGGTAGACGTTCGCGAACAGCCACTTGCCGTCCGGCGAAAAGCAGCAGCCGGCCCATTCCTGGCCGCGGTAGTCGCCGCTGAAGCCCATCGCGCCGTCCAGCACCACATCGTTGCGGGCGAAGACGAACAGCTCGCCGCCGGCGGTCAGGCCATACAGATGCTGGCGCGGACCCTTGGCGTCCTGGCAGATCACCAGCCCGCCGCGCGGGCTGAGCACGACATTGTCCGGGTAGTCGAGCACGGCCGGATCGGCCGGCTCGAACACCAGCACCAGCTCGGCGCGTTCCGGGTAATAGGCCCAGACCTGGCCGCAGGCGGCGTCGCCGCCGTTGGTGGAGGTGAAGTACACGACACCGTCGCCGGCGATGCAGCCCTCCAGCCGCGAGAACTTCGACGCGCCGCCGGCGTAGCCCTGCGCCTGCAGGCCGATCGGCCGGCCGTCGGCATCGAAGCCGCGGTCGGGGTCCTCGATTTCCACCCACTGCACCTTGAGCCGACGGCCGACCACCTGGCCGGCGCGCAGGTCGGGCTGGCCGAGCGCCTTGAGCATCTGCAGGCGGCCGCCGCGCCGGAAGTCGTCGCGCACCTTCGGGATGAAGCGGTAGAAGCCGGACGCGCCACCGGCCTCCTGATCCTCGGTGAGGTAAACGTCGCCAGTGCGCGGATACACCACCGCCGCCTCGTGGCGCATGCGTCCCATGCCGACGATCGGCTCGGCGCGCGACAGGCCGTCGGCCGGCACCTCGAAGACATAGCCGTGGCTGCGCGCGAGCGTATGCACGCCGTCGTGCAGGCGCACCTCGCCGGGATCGGAGACGAACTCCTCGCAGCTCAGCCAACTGCCCCAGGGCGTGACGCCCCCGGCGCAGTTCTGCAGCGTGCCCGACAACGACGGCCGCATGTCGACCAGCCGGCCTGCGGCGGCGTCGAAGCGTAGCGTGACGGTGCCGCCGGCGCAGCGCGCGTCGTAGGTCGCCGAGGCCGGCGCGAAGCTGCCGGCGCCGGTGACGATCTCGTGGTTGCGCACCAGGGTGAGCAGGTCGCCCTCGGCGCGTACCAGGCCCATGCCGTCGTGGGCGCCCGGGCAGGCCAGGCCGCCGTGCATCTCCTGGCCGGCCCAGCCGAAGGTGATGTAGCTGAAACCTTCCGGCAGCCGCAGCAGCGGCAGGCCGGTGGTGAGGTCGCGCACCGGCCGCAGGCGCCCGTAGCCGGGATGGCTCGGCCCGCTGTGCGGCCCGCCCGCCTTGGCCAGCAACTGGCCCAGCGGCGACAGCGCCAGCGCGGTGGCGGCGCTGGCCTGCAGGAAGCGGCGGCGCGTACGGGTGAGTTCGTTGTCGGTCAGGCTCATCGCGGTCGGGACAGCAAGAAAAATCAGCGCCTGCGGCGCAGCAGCCACGCCAGCAGCAGAAGAACGAAAGCGCCGGCCACCCACGGCAGCCAGCCCGATCCCATCCGTGGCGGCAGTTCCAGCCCGGGCAGCCCATCGTGCGCGGTGGCATCGTCCTCGCCTCGCACCAGCGCACTGCCCTCGCCGGCGGCGACCCAACGCCCATCGCGTTCGACCGCCCGGCCGTGCACCGGGCCTTCCGGCAGCACCGACCAGCGCAGCCGCAGGTCACCGATCTCCGGCGCGGCCGGCACGGCGCTGCTGGTCAGGCCCACGCCGTCGGACTGGAACACCACGGCGAGATTCGGCGGCAACGCGGCGGCATCCACCGGCAGCGGCTCCCAGCCGTCCAGCGCGGCGAACAGCGCCGAGTCGACGGCACGACCGGCGAGCACGGCGCGCTCGCTGAGCCAGCGTTCGCTGCGGAATGCCGGCCAGGGCGGATTGGCGTGCGCCTGGTCGTGCCCGGCGCCATCGACCGGGCCATCGACCCATTCCGCGGCGTAGCCACCCTCCGGCCGCCGCCGCCACTGGAACATCTCGACCTTTCGCTCCAGCCCGAGCGCCCGCGCCCGCACGCCGAACAGCGGATCGACCAGCTCGTCGCCGGCGCGCAGTTCACCCGCGACCGGCTCGGGCACGCCTTGCGCGAAAGCCGCGCAGGCGAACAGAGCCAGCAGCAGGAACGGCAGGCCGCGACGCATGGCGCTCAGTCGAGCAGCGCGATCGAGTCGGCGACGATCTGGAACTCGCGCGTCGGGACCGGCTCGGATTCACCGGCATCCTCGGCCAGGTGCCTGGCCATCTCCGGCTTGAGCTCGACCTCGGCCAGTACGCCGTACACCACCGCGCGGCCATGCGCATCCTTGGGCACGAAGTAGGCGTGGTCCTTGGTCTTGACCCGCGCGTGGCGGCCGTCGTCCTCCAGGATCAGCCAGCAGCCCTTGTTCTGGCAGACCTGCACGATGCGGCCGGCGAACTTGCCCGGCTGCCCGGCCAGCGCATCGATCTCGGCCAGTGCCGCACCGATGGGGCGTGCCTCGCCCTCAGGCATGGCCGCACCGTAGACGCGCGGCTCGGCGGCGACGGCCGGGGCGATGGCCAGAGCGAGCAACAGGGCGAAGGTCTTGCGCATGGGGTGCATCCTCGAAGTCGATGTCGGTTGCAGGCGGACCGGGCTGCGGCCAAGCATCACATCTTGGCCATCCCGGCGAAAGTCGGGATGAGGGGCCACGGACGCTCTTCCCGGCTCCCGCGCCCCACCCGCCTCAATGATGCAGCGCCCGCGCATGCAGCTCGGCCACTTCATGGTCGGTGCCATAGCGCCCCTTGTCGTCGCGCACCACTCGCGCCAGCGCGCACTCGGGGTCGTGGGTGAAGTACAGGCGCACACCGCGGGCCAGCTTGTCGTCGAGGAATTTCCTCTTCTCGTCGATCAGCAGTTCCGGATAACGGTCGTAGCCCATCGTGACAGGCAGATGAACCCAGGGCCGGCCAGGGATCAGATCGGCGCAGAACACCAGCCCGCCGTGGCCGACGCCGGCCGGATCCTCGTAGCCGACGATCTCGGCCAGCATCAGGCCCGGCGTGTGGCCGTCGCTGTAATGGAAGCGCACCGCCTCGCCCAGCGTTTCGCAGTGCTCGCCGCGCACCAGTTCCAGCCGCCCGCTTCGTTCCAGCAGCGGCACCAGCTCGGGAATGAAACTGGCGCGGTCGCGCGGATGCGGGTGCTTGGCCCGCTCCCAGGCCTCGGCGCCGACGATGAACTTCGCCTTCGGGAACAGCAGCCTCGGGGGTTGCCCTTCCTGCCACGGCGCCAGCAGGCCGCCGGCGTGGTCGAAGTGCAGGTGGCTGAGCACCACCGCATCGATGTCCTCGTGCGAGAAGCCGGCAGCAGCCAGCGAATCGAGCAGCACGTGGCGATCCTCGACCACGCCGTAGCGCTCGCGCAGTTTGGGCTCGAAGAAGACGCCGATGCCGGTCTCGAACAGCACCGTCCTGCCGTTGAGCGGGCTGGCCAGCAGCGCGCGGCAGGCCAGCGGGATGCGGTTGAGCGCATCCGGCGCGATCCACTTGCCCCACATCGCGCGCGGGACGTTACCGAACATCGCGCCGCCGTCCAGGCGCTGCGAGTTGCCGAGGATGGACCACAGTTTCATCGCGTCACCTCGAATGCGTTGCCGGCCGCGGCGTCCAGTCGCCGTCGCCGAGAAAACGGCGCATCAGCGCGCCCAGATCCTCGCCATAGACTTCGCGCGCCGCGGCGTTGCCGGCATCGGCCGGGTCGGCGGCGCGGGCGAAGTCGCGGAAGCGCGGGTAGTCGCCGCCGAGGAAAGCCACCACATGGCTCGCCAGGGCATAGCTTAACTCGCTGCCCTCGTCCGGACGTACGAAGGAGGCGCCCGACCAGAACGGCTCCAAGCCCTCGTGCCGCCAGTAGTCGATCAGCCGCCCGACCAGTTCCGGCTCGACCGGATACAGCGTCTGCCCGGTGATCGCCTGCTCCATGTTGCTGGCGATACCCTCATCCAGCCACAGCGGCAGGTGCAGGTCGCGCAGCATGGCGTGGGTGAGCTCGTGCGCGGCGACCGCCTCCACTTCCTCCAATGCGCGGTGCGGCACGATCAGGTGCCCGTAGCCGTCATCCACGAACATGCCGGCGCTCTGCGCGTACTCGCCGCCGTGGTGCGGATGCAAGTGCGCGAGGTAGGCGTAGTAGTCGTCGAGATCCTCGATCAGCAGCAGCACGTGCGGGCCGTAGCCGTCGTCGTCGGCCAGCCCGTCCAGCGCCCGGGCGATGCGCCGGCGGTCGCGGCGCAACGTGTCCAGCAGCAGTGCGACGTAGCGGTCGCCCTCGTGGCTGAGCAGCAGCCAGTCGTCGCCGCCGTGCACGCGGTAATCGCCGCCGAGCGCGTCGCGCAAGCCGTCGATCCAGCGTCGCGCGAGCGCGCCATAGATGCGATGCAGCTCGGCGTCCGGCAGGCCGGCGGGCAAGGCGGCATCGGTCGCGACCCAGTCCGGGCGCGGGAAGCGGTCGCCGGCGGGCGCTTTCCAGAACAGGCGCGGCTCGGTCTGCATCGTCACAGCTTTGTAGGAGCGGCGTGAGCCGCGACCGGGAACGTCATGGGGTCACAGGTCGCGGCTCACGCCGCCCCTACGCAAAGCAAACGCCGCGCATCAGCGGAAGATCGCCTCGTCGCCGGTGGCGCCCTTGCCGACGCCCTTCCAGCGCGGGTCACTGCCGGCCTGCACCTCGCCGGTGGCGCGGTCCCACACCACCACCTGCATGTTGCCCCAGCTACGTTCACCGGCCGACACCCGGTGGCCCTTGGCTTCGAGCGCGGCGATCTCCGCTGGCGTGAAGGCCTCCGGCTCGGCGGAAATCACGTCCGGGAGATACTGGTGGTGAAAGCGCGGCAGGTCGGTCGCCGCCTGCGCGCTCTGGCCGTCCATCAGTTCGAGCAGGCCGAGCAGCACCATGGTGATGATGCGGCTGCCGCCCGGCGTGCCGATCGCTGCCACGCGCCCCTCGCCGATCAGGAAGCTCGGCGTCATCGACGACAGCGGGCGCTTGCCCGGCTCGATCGCGTTGGCGTCGTCGCCGACCAGGCCGAAGGCATTGGGCACCCCCGGCTTGATCGAGAAGTCGTCCATCTCGTTGTTGAGCAGGAAGCCGGTGCCGGCCACCGCGAAGGCGTTGCCGTAGGGCAGATTGACCGTCTGCGTGACGGCGGCCAGGTTGCCCTCGGTATCGACGATGGAAAAATGGGTGGTGTCCTCGCGCTCGGCCGGCGAGCCGATGCCGGGCAGCAGGTCGCTGGGGGTAGCCCGTTCCAGGCTGATGCCGGCGCGCAGGCCGGCCGCGTAGGCCGGGTGCATCAGCAGGTCGATCGGCATCCGCACGAAATCCGGGTCGCCGAGGTAGATCGCGCGATCCCGGTAGGCGCGGCGCATCGCTTCGACCAGCAGGTGCACGCGCTGCACGCGCGCCATCGCCGGGTAGTCGTAGCCGGACAGGATGTTGAGGGTCTGCGCCAGCGCGATGCCGCCGGACGACGGCGGCGGCGCGGTGACGATCTCGTAGCCGCGGTGGCGCAGCCGCAGCGGCGCGCGCTCGACGACGCGGTACTCGGCCAGATCCTGCTCGCTCCAGATGCCGCCGCCCTCACGCACGCCGGCGACCAGCTTCGCCGCCAGTTCGCCGCGGTAGAAGCCGTCGAAACCTTCGCGCGCCAGGCGCTCCAGCGTGGCCGCGTAGTCGGGGTTGCGCATCACGGCGCCGATCTGCGGCGCCTCGCCGCCAGGCAGGAACAGCGCCGCCGCCGCGGGGTTCCGCTCGATCACCGCCTTGCGGAACTCCATCATCGCGGCGTTCTTCGGGCCGAAGCGCCAGCCCTCGCGGGCCAGCCGGATCGCCGGGGCCAGCGAGCGCTCCAGCGGCAGGCGGCCATAGTTGTGCGCCAGGTGCACCAGCCCGGCCGGCAGGCCGGGAATCGCGGCGGCCAGCGCGCCGTTCACCGCCTTGTCGCGGTCCGGCTCGCCGTGTTCGTCCAGGTACATGTCGCGGGTCGCGGCCAGCGGCGCGCGCTCGCGGGCGTCGATGAAGACCTCGCGGTTCTCCCCGGCAAGATGCAGCAGGAAGAAACCGCCGCCGCCCAGGCCCGAACTCTCCGGCTCGACCAGGCCGAGCGTGGCGCTCACCGCCACCGCGGCGTCGAAGGCGTTGCCGCCGGCGGCGAGGATCTGCAGTCCGGCATCGGTGGCGTAGGCGTTGGCGCTGGCCACCGCCGGGCGCTTGGGCAGGACGAGGTCCGCCGCCGGCAGGCTCGTGGGCAGGAGCAGCAGCAACGCGGCGAGAGCCGCGAATCGGCGCAGGGTCATTCTCGGGCTCCGGTCAGCAGGCGGAACTTGATCTGAAGCTGCTCGCGCGTCTCCGGATGCGCGGGGTCCGGCTCGATGCACTCGACCGGGCACACGACCACGCATTGCGGCTCGTCGTAGTGACCGACGCATTCGGTGCAGCGGCGCGGATCGATCTGGTAGATCGTCTCGCCCTGCGAGATCGCGCTGTTGGGACAGACCGGGGCGCAAACGTCGCAGTTCACGCACAGGTCGTTGATCAGCAGGGCCATGGCTGGTTCGTGGAGACGGCCGGAGGCGGCGGCACCTCCGGCCGGTGGCTCGACATCCCGCGCGGGCGCGGGACGCGCGGCGCGGGGCCGCTTACTTCATTTCGACGAAGATGAACTGGGCGCCGGTCGGCTCGACCACCGCCTTGACGCGCTCGACGTCTTCCGGCTTGCCGACGAAGATCACCCGCACGCCCCGCAGCGAACCGGCCTGGGCGTACTCGAAGGCCGCCTCGATCAGGTTGGCCAGGCGGTCGGACTCGGGCGAGGCGAACAGCAGCTGATTGCCGGCGGTGATGCCACGGGCGATCGCGCCGCCGACGTTGTCGACCTGGCGCTGATACAGCGCATCGTAGTCCTCGGTGTCCGAGCCGGGCAGGAAGTAGGTGAAAGTCTGCAGCACATCGTCGTTGCTGTTGCGGCGAACGACCTGGGTCAGATACTCGCGCCAGGCACGGCTGTCGCTGCCGGTGGGCGCGACCAGCTCCACCTGCTCCTCGACTTGCACCTGCTCTTCCTTCTTGCAGGCCGCCAGACTGAGCACGGCCAGGGCCAGGATCAGGAAACGGAAAGTACGGGTCATCGTTGCACCTTGGTTGTGTGTGGTGGAGTTACTCGCCGCGCCGCCATTTTGCCGCAAGCGCGGCCTGGACGGCCGGATGCACGAAGCCCGAGACGTCGCCGCCGAGGCGGGCGATCTCGCGCACCAGCGAGGAGGAAATGAAGCTGTACTGTTCGGCCGGGGTCAGGAACAGCGTCTCGACCTCGGGAATGAGGTGGCGGTTCATGCTGGCGAGCTGGAACTCGTACTCGAAGTCGGACACCGCGCGCAGACCGCGCAGCAACACCCCGCCGCCGATCTCGCGCACGAAGCTGGCCAGCAGGGTGTCGAAGCCGCGCACCTCGACGTTCGGAAACTGCGCCAGCGCCTGCCGCGCCAGATCCACCCGCTCGTCCAGCGAGAACGCCGGGGCCTTGCCGGCGCTCCTGGCCACGCCCACGACGATCCGCTCGAACAGCGGCGACGCCCGGCTGACCAGATCGATGTGGCCATTGGTGATGGGATCGAAGGTACCGGGATAGACCGCGATACGGTGGCGGGCCGGGCTCATGCCGCGTGGACGTCCTTGGGCTCTGGGACCGGCGGGAGTGTAGCAGGCGATTGCTCCGGCGAACGGTAGAGCGCATAGCGGACCTGGCGGGTGTGTCCCTCGCGCAGCAACGACCAGCCACGCGGCACCGACGGCACGCCGTCGACCGGCGACTCGACGTAGATCCGCGCCCCCGGCGCCAGCCACGGCGCCAGCCCTGCCAGCGCCTGCGTCCACAGACCGGCGGCGAACGGTGGGTCGAGGAAAACCAGGTCGAAGCGCCGCGCTGGCGCGCGTGCCAGCCAGGCCAGTGCGTCGGCGCACTCGACCGTGACGTTGTCGGCCTGGAGTCGCGCAGCCGTCTCGCGCAGGCAGGCGGCAAGGCCGGGGTCGCGCTCGACCATCACCACTTCGGCCGCGCCGCGCGAACCGGCCTCGAAGCCGAGCGCGCCGGTACCGGCGAACAGGTCGAGGGCGCGCGCGCCGGACAGCGCCGGCTGCAGCCAGTTGAACAGGGTCTCGCGCACCCGGTCGGCGGTCGGGCGCAGCCCCGGATGGTCGGGCACCGGCAGGCGCGAGTTGCGCCAGCGGCCGGCGATGATCCGCACCTTGCCGGGCGGCGCGCTTCGGCCCGGCTTCATCGGGGCGACAGGGGGGCGGGTGCTACCATTTCACCATTGTCCGCGATTCCCCTGCGATGTTCAGCTTCTGGAAGAAGAAATCCCCCGCCGACGAGCCGCGCGAGCGTTCCGCCGCGCAGGACCCGGCCGCACAACCCGGCTTCAGCCCCGAGGAACTGGCCGCCGAAGCCGCCCGCCCGGCGCCGGCCGCCCCCGGCAAGGCCGGCTGGCGCGAACGCCTGCGCAACAGCGGCTTCGCCAAGGGCCTGGCCGGCCTGTTCAGCCGCAACCCGCGGCTGGACGACGACCTGCTCGACGAGATCGAGACCGCGCTGCTGCTGGCCGACGTCGGCGTCGCCGCCACCTCGGAGCTGATCGAAGACCTGCGCGCGCGGATGAAGCGGCGCGAGTTCGCCGACGCCAAGGCCCTGCTGGCCGCGCTGCGTGCCGACCTGCTCGCCCTGCTGGCGCCGGTGGCCCGGCCGCTGCAGATCGACCGGCAGGCGCGGCCCTTCGTGATCCTGACCGTCGGCGTCAACGGCGTCGGCAAGACCACCACCATCGGCAAGCTCGCCCGCCGCTTCCAGAGCGAGGGCCACACGCTGATGCTGGCCGCCGGCGACACCTTCCGCGCCGCCGCGGTCGAGCAGTTGCGCATCTGGGGCGAGCGCAACGAGGTGCCGGTGGTGGCGCAGGGTCAGAACGCCGACGCGGCCTCGGTCGCCTTCGACGCGCTGCAGGCGGCGAAGGCGCGCGGCATCGAGGTGCTGATCGCCGACACCGCCGGCCGCCTGCACACCCAGACCGGCCTGATGGCCGAGCTGGGCAAGATCCGCCGCGTGCTCGGCAAGCTGGACGAACGCGCCCCCCACGAAGTGCTGATGGTGATCGACGGCACCACCGGCCAGAACGCGCTCAGCCAATTGCGCCAGTTCAACCAGGCGGTGAACGTCACCGGCCTGGTGGTCACCAAGCTCGACGGCACCGCCAAGGGCGGCGTGCTGTTCGCGCTGGCGCGCGAGTTCGGCATCCCGATCCGCTACGTCGGCCTCGGCGAGCGCCTGGACGACCTGCGCGTGTTCGACCCGGAAGCCTTCGTCGACGCGCTGCTGCCCGAGAGCCTCGGCAACGGCTGACGATGCGACAGCCTACCCGCCACTGCTGCCGTCATTCCCGCGACAGCGGGAATCCAGGGCCTTCGCCGCGTGCGGCAAGTCGCCGGGCCCGCGCTTTCGCCGAAGCGGCGCAGGCCGCGGCCGCAATCGCCTGAGCCGCCCGTGGCGCTGTCCCGCCGCGCCCGCATCCGGCTGATCGCACTGGCGGCCCTCGCCCTCGTGCTGCTCGCCGGCATCTGGCTGGCCGGTCGCCTGCTGCAACCCGAGCGGCTGACCGCGCTCATCCTCGACCGCGCCGGGCGCGAGCTCGGGCTCGAACTCAGCGTCAGCGAACCGGGCGACTACGCCCTGCGCCCCGAGCCACGACTCGTTCTGACCGGCCTCGTCGCCCGCCGCCCCGGCGACGACACCCCGCTGCTGCACGCCGCCCGCGCCGAACTCGCGCTGCCCTGGGCCACGCTCACCGGCGGCGAGGCGACGGTGACGCGGATCGGACTCGACGCGCCCGCGCTCGACCTGCCCGCCCTGCGGCGCTGGCTCGACACCCGCCCGGCGAGCGACACACCACTGCGCCTGCCACGACTCAGCGACGGCCTGCACATCGACGACGGCCGCATCGACGGCGGCGACTGGGCGCTCGACCGGATCGCGCTGTCGCTGCCGCGGCTCATATCGGGCGAACCGACCTCACTCACGCTCGCCGCCCACTACCGCGCCGGCGACACGGTACTGCCCTTCGACCTGTCGCTGCAGGCGACGCCGCGCGAAACCGCTGCCAGCCTCGCCCTCGACGACCTCGTCCTGCGCAGTGCCAGCCCCTCGCCGCTGCCCGCCTTCGCCGCGCGCGGCCGTTTCGAATACGGCGACGGCATCGCGCTCGACCTCGCCGGCGAACTCGCGCACTGGCCCGGGGACTGGCCCGCCCTGCCCGAACCGTTCGACGCCCGCGAGCTGCCGCTGCCGTTCACCCTCGCCTATGCCGGCGACGCCGCCTTCTCCGCGCCACTGGCGCTGACGCTGGCGCGGGACGGCCTGCGCTTCGACGCCCGCCTCGCCGTACCGGCCCTGCGCGACTGGCTCGACGGCGAGGCCGGCTCGCCCCTGCCGCCGCTGGCCGGCACGCTGCAAGCGCCGCAGCTCGTGGTCGAAGGCATCCGCCTGGAAGGCGTGCGCGTCGAGATCGCCGAAGACGCGCCAGCCGAGGACACCGCACAGTGAGCGCCTTCG
>JBEQAM010000032.1:0-12103 GCA_041640375.1 Rehaibacterium sp.
GAAAGCGCAGCGCCGGCTCGACGCGCTGGTGCACCGCCTGCGCCATGCCGGCGCCAGCTACCCCGACGTGCTCGACCCGGCCGTGCTCGACGAGGGCGACTTCGTCTCCGGCTTCACCCGCGAGGGCTTCATCGCCGCGGTCGAAAAAAGCCAGGACTACATCCGCGCCGGCGACGTCTTCCAGGTGGTGCTGAGCCAGCGCCTGAGCGTGCCGTTCCGCGCCCGCCCGGTGGACGTCTACCGCGCGCTGCGGGCGATGAACCCCTCGCCGTACATGTATTTCATCGACACCGGCGCCACCCAGGTGGTCGGCAGCTCGCCGGAGATCCTGGTCCGCCAGCAGGGCGACACCCTTACCGTGCGCCCGATCGCCGGCACCCGCCCGCTCGAAGCCGAACTGCTGGCCGACCCCAAGGAGCGCGCCGAGCACCTGATGCTGATCGACCTCGGCCGCAACGACGTCGGCCGCGTCGCCGCCGCCGGCAGCGTGCAGGTGGGCGAGCAGTTCGTCATCGAGCGCTACAGCCACGTCATGCACATCGTCAGCGAAGTCACCGGCCGGCGGCGGCCGGGCCTGAGCTACGCCGACGTGCTCAAGGCCACCTTCCCGGCCGGCACCGTCAGCGGCGCGCCCAAGATCCGCGCGCTCGAGATCATCCGCGAGCTGGAGCCGGTCAAACGCAACATCTATTCCGGCGCGGTCGGCTACCTCGGCTGGCACGGCGACGCCGACACCGCCATCGCCATCCGCACCGCCGTCATCCAGGACGGCCGCCTGCACGTGCAGGCCGGCGCCGGCATCGTCCACGACTCCGACCCGGTCAAGGAGTGGGAAGAAACCATGAACAAGGGCCGCGCCCTGTTCCGCGCGGTGGCGCAGGCGGCGGGGGGGTTGTGAGATGTTCGTCTGGCTCGACTGGTTTGTTTCGGGATTTCAAATCCTTGTCTCCGGCGAGAAGCGGGATGCGTACTTTCGTGCCCATCCGGTTGCCAGCGTGTTCTTCCTCATTGTTGTTCTCGCGGTTGTGACGGTGCTTGTCACGGCTTGGGTCGCCATGTTCAAGGCAATTTGAGATCGGATTCGATCCATGCTCCTGATGATCGACAACTACGACAGCTTCACCTTCAACCTCGTGCAGTACCTGCAGGAGCTGGGCGAGGAGGTGAAGGTGGTGCGCAACGACGAGCTTTCGGTCGATGCGATCGCGCGGCTGGCGCCGGAGCGCATCGTGATCTCGCCGGGGCCGTGCACGCCGAACGAGGCGGGGGTGTCGCTGGCGGTGTTCGAGCAGCTGGCCGGACGGATTCCGGTGTTCGGCGTGTGCCTGGGCCACCAGAGCCTGGGGCAGGCGTTCGGCGGGCGGGTGGTGCGGGCCAAGCGGATCATGCACGGCAAGACCTCGCTGATCCATCACACCGGCCAGGGCGTGTTCGCCGGCCTGCCGAGCCCGTTCGAGGCGACGCGCTACCATTCGCTGGTGGTCGAGCGCGAGTCGCTGCCGGACTGCCTGGAAATCACCGCCTGGACACAAAACGAGGACGGCTCGATGGAGGAGATCATGGGCCTGCGCCACCGCACGCTGCCGGCGGAGGGCGTGCAGTTCCACCCCGAGTCGATCCTGACCCAGCATGGGCACGCGCTGCTGCGGAATTTCCTGCAGGCGTCGCGCTTGGCGGCGTGAGGCGATGCCGGTTTTGTAGGAGCGGCTTCAGCCGCGACCGGCGCGCGCGCAGGATCACGGCTCGCGGCTGAAGCCGCTCATACGGAGAATTTTCGAGGACTGTCATGCCCATCACACCCCAGGAAGCGCTGCAGCGCACCATCGAGCACCGCGAGATCTTCCACGACGAGATGGTCGATCTGATGCGGCAGATCATGCGCGGCGAGGTGTCGCCGGTGATGACGGCGGCGATCCTGACCGGCCTGCGGGTGAAGAAGGAGACCATCGGCGAGATCGCCGGCGCGGCGCAGGTGATGCGCGAGTTCGCGGCGAAGGTGGTGGTGCCCGACAGCGCGCACTTCGTCGATATCGTCGGCACCGGCGGCGATGGCGCGCACACCTTCAACATCTCCACCGCCGCGATGTTCGTGGCTGCCGCCGCGGGCGCCAAGGTGGCCAAGCACGGCAACCGCGGCGTGTCGTCGAAGTCGGGCAGCGCCGACGTGCTGGAGGCGCTGGGCGCGGCGATCGAGCTGCAACCGGCCCAGGTGGCCGAGTGCATCGCCGAGACCGGGATCGGCTTCATGTTCGCGCCGATCCATCACCCGGCGATGAAGCACGTGGCGCCGGTGCGGCGCGAGATGGGCGTGCGCACGATCTTCAACATCCTCGGGCCGCTGACCAACCCGGCCGGGGCGCCGAACATCCTGATGGGCGTGTTCCATCCCGACCTGGTCGGTATCCAGGTGCGCGTGCTGCAACGGCTGGGCGCGAAGCGCGCGCTGGTGGTGTGGGGCCGCGACGGCATGGACGAGATTTCGCTCGGCGCCGGCACGCTGGTGGGCGAGCTGCGCGACGGGCAGGTGCGCGAGTACGAGATCCATCCCGAGGATTTCGGCATCGCCATGGCCGCCAGCCGCAACCTGCGGGTGGCCGATGCCGACCAGTCCAAGGCCATGCTGCTCGAAGCACTGGGCAATGCCGACGGGTTGCCGCGTGAGATCGTGGCGCTCAATGCCGGCGCGGCGCTGTACGTGGCTGGCGTGGCGGATTCCATCGGCGAGGGCATCGCGAAGGCGCGCGACGCGATCGCCGCCGGCGCGGCGCTGGCGAAGATGGAGGAATTCGTCGGCATGACCCGGCAACTGGCCGGGCAGCCGGTGGGCGGCGGCTGAGCGCGGCATGGCGTCTGACCGTGCGTATGGCTGCCGACGAGCGACGAGAACGAATCAATGAGTGACATCCTCCAGACCATCCTGCGCCGCAAGGCCGAGGAGGTGCGCGAGCGCGCGGCGCGCGTGAGCCTGCGCGAGCTGTCCGCGCGCATCGACGACGCGCCGCCGGTGCGCGGTTTCGCCGCCGCGCTGCAGGCGAAGATCGCCGCCGGCCTGCCGGCGGTGATCGCCGAGGTGAAGCGGGCCAGCCCGAGCAAGGGCGTGATCCGCGCCGATTTCCGCCCGGCCGAGATCGCCCGCCGCTATGCGCGTGGCGGCGCGGCCTGCCTGTCGGTGCTGACCGACGTGGATTTCTTCCAGGGCGCCGACGCCTACCTGCAGGAGGCCCGCGCGGCCTGCGCACTGCCCGTGCTGCGCAAGGATTTCGTCGTCGATGCCTACCAGGGGTATGAAGCGCGCGTGCTCGGCGCCGACTGCATCCTGCTGATCGTCGCCGCGCTCGGCGACGCGGCGCTGGCCGAGCTGTCGCACCTGGCGATGGAGCTGGGCATGGACGTGCTGGTGGAAGTGCACGACCTCGACGAGCTCGAACGCGCCCTGCAGATCGCCGTGCCGCTGGTCGGCATCAACAACCGCGACCTGCGCACGTTCGAGGTGTCGCTCGACACCACCCTGAAGATGAAGGACGCCGTGCCGCCCGACCGCCTGCTGGTCACCGAGAGCGGCATCCTCACCCCGGCCGACGTGCGACGGATGCGCGAGCACGGCGTGCACGCCTTTCTGGTCGGCGAAGCCTTCATGCGCGCCGACGATCCAGGCGAGGCGCTGGCGCGGCTGTTCGCCTGACCGGCGCCGGGGCGGGCGGTGGGACACGGTTCGTCGCCGCGACGGCTTGCAGGCCGGGCTGGTCCGGGATAAATACGTAAGCAATTACGCAATTGCTTACTGGAGTGTTCCGTGGACTTCCTCTCCGCCCAAGGCGCGCTGGCGCTGGGCAGCCGCTTGAAGGCGCTGAGCGAACGCCTGTACGACGCCGCCGATGCGGTCTACCGGGCGCAGGGTTCGGCCATGCAGGCGCGCTGGCTGCCGGTGCTCAAGCTGCTGCTCGAGCGCGGGCCGATGCCGGTGGGCGACATCGCCCGCGAGATCGGCCAGAGCCATTCGGCGGTGAGTCAGCTGGCGACCCGGCTGGCGCGCGAGGGCTGGCTGAGCGCGCGCGGCGACCGCAAGGACCGTCGGCGCCGGGTGCTGGCGCTGACGCCCAAGGCCGAGGCCGAACTGAAAGCCTTGCGTCCGCTCTGGCGGTCGATGCGCGAGACGGTGAATCAGGCCATCGTGGCGACCGGCCACGACCTGTTGGCTGCGCTGGCGGCCTTCGAGCAGTGGCTGGACGCGGTGCCGCTCCACGAGGCCGTCGTCGCCCGCCACCGCGAAAGTGCGCAGCGCGCATTGCGGGTGGTGCCGTTCGACCCGGCACTGCGCGAGCACTTCTACCGGCTCAATGCCGAGTGGTTGCAGAAGTACTTCTACCTGGAGCAGGTCGATCACGAGGTGCTGTCGAACCCGGAGGAGAGGATCCTCGCCCCCGGCGGCGAGATCCTGTTCGCCCTGCTCGGCGAGGAAGTGGTCGGCACCTGCGCGCTGCTGCAGGAATCGCCGGGCGTGTTCGAGCTGACCAAGATGGCGGTGACCGAGCGCCATCAGGGCCTGGGTATCGGCCGCAAGCTGCTGGCCGCGGCGATCGAGGCCTTCCGCCGCCGCGGCGGGCGCGAGCTGTTCCTGGAGTCCAACAGCCGCCTGCAGCCGGCGCTGCGGCTGTACGCCAGCATGGGCTTCGAGATGCAGCCCGGCACGCGGCCGGGCTCGCACTACCAGCGCGCCGACGTCTACATGATCTGGCGCGATCCCGAAGCCCCCTGCGCGGTGTGACGGCGGCTGCGGTCAGGCCTCGCCCAGACGCTTGACCAGCCGCACCGAGCCGCCGCCGTAGCCGCAGGCGCGGTAGAAGGCGTGGGCGCGGGTGCGGTGATCGGCGCTGGTGACCTCGATGCGCGCGGCGCCGGCGGCGCGGGCGCGGCTTTCCGCCTCGCGCAGCAGGGCGTGGCCGATGCCGCGGTCGCGGTGGTCCTCGGCCACCACCAGCGCGGTGATGCGGCAGGTGCGCCGGCCGAGCGGGAGGTAGTACATGAAATCCAGCGCCACCAGGCCGCACAGGTCGCCGTGATGGTCGGCGACGATGAGCATCTGGGTCGGATCGTCCTCGACGACGGCGATGCGCTCGGCCGCATCCTCGCGGCTGCAGGGGTAGCCGAGCGCGTCGAGCAGGGCGGCCACCGCCGCCGCATCCGCCTGCGTGACCGGCCGGAGCAGGGGGCGCAGCCGGTCGGGCGTGGCGGAATCGGACATCAGCGGGTGCCGTAGACCACGACGGTCTTGCCGCGGGCGTGCAGCATGCCCTGCTCCTGCAGTTGCTTGAGCACGCGGCCGGCCATCTCGCGCGAGCAGCCGACGATGCGCGCCAGCTCCTGGCGCGACACCTTGATCTGGGTGCCCTGCGGGTGGCTCATGGCATCCGGTTCCTGGCACAGGTCGAGCAGGGTGCGCACGATGCGGCCGGTGACGTCGAGGAAGGCCAGCCGGCTGGCCTTGCGGCTGGTGTCGAGCAGGCGCTTGGAGATCTGCGCGCCGATCGCGTACAGGATGCGCGGGCACTCGGCCGAGAGCGTGGTGGCGAACAGCTGGTGCAGGCGCTCGTAGCTGATCTCGGCCAGCTCGCAGGGGGTGCGGGTGCGCAGCAGCACCTCGCGCTGCTCGGCGTGGACGAACAGACCCATCTCGCCAATGAACTCGCCGGCGTTGATGTAACCCAGCACCAGCTCGCGGCCGTCGGGCTCCTCGCTGATGATGCTCAGCGAGCCGCTCATCACGTAGTACAGCGTGCCGGCCGGATCGCCGGGACGGAACACGTCCGAACGGCTGGGGTGGCGGCGGCGGTGGCAATGGGCCAGGAACCGGTCCAGGGTGGCCTGGTCCGGCGACAGCGGGCTGAGCGGCGCGGGGCGCCGCAGGCCGGGAACGGGTGTCAGGTAGGCAGGGTGTGCCATCGGCGTGTGACCGGCTTCTCGTTCCGTCCAGCTTAGGCCGGTCGGCGCCCGGCTTCAACGCCGCCTTAACGCGGAGGTAGCCCCCGGGGGGGCTTTGGCCGATAATTCGCCACTTGTTCCCCTGAACGCGCCAGCCGAGGGCGCCGTACCGTGGTCAAGCCGATTCCCCGCCTGAAGCTGCAGGGCTTCAACAACCTCACCAAGGCCCTGAGCTTCAACATCTACGACGTCTGCTACGCGGTCAGCGAGGAGCAGCGCCAGCGCTACATCGAGTACATCGATGAGGCGTACAACGCTGACCGCCTGACGCAGATCCTGACCGACGTGGCCGAGATCATCGGCGCCAACATCCTCAACGTGGCCCGCCAGGACTACGACCCGCAGGGCGCCTCGGTGACCATCCTGATCTCCGAGGAGCCGGTGATCGACAAGCGGGCGGCGGGCAAGGAGGTGCTGGCCGGCGCCGTGCGCGAGCACCAGGAGGCCAGCGTGGTGGCGCACATGGACAAGAGCCACATCACGGTGCACACCTACCCGGAGACACACCCGCACAACGGCATCGCGACCTTCCGCGCCGACATCGACGTGGCGACCTGCGGCGTGATCTCGCCGCTGAAGGCCCTGAACTACCTGATCGAGAGCTTCGAGTCCGACATCGTCATCATGGACTACCGCGTGCGCGGCTTCACCCGCGACGTGAAGGGCAAGAAGCACTACATCGACCACAAGATCAATTCGATCCAGGACTACCTGTCCAAGTCGATCAAGAACCGCTACGAAATGCTCGACGTGAACGTGTACCAGGAGAACATGTTCCACACCAAGATGCATGTGAAGGACTTCGACCTGGACACCTACCTGTTCGAGGAGAAGGCCAAGAACCTCGGCTTCAAGGATCGACTGCGCATCGAGGCGCAGCTCAGGCGCGAGATCGAGGAGCTGTTCCACGGCCGCAACCTGGTCGATTGAGCGCGACCGCCATGCGGCTCCCGCGAAGGGCCGGTTCCGCCGGCCCTTCGCTTTTTGCGGGCCCCGCCGGATGCGCCGCCACGGTCCTTGGCCGATAATGAAAGGCTCCCTGGCCGCCCTTCGCCGCGCCCGCGCGGCCGTCCCGTCACAGGATCCGATGCCGATGAACAGCGCCCACCGCAAACCCCTGCCCGGCACCTCGCTGGACTGGTTCGACGCCCGCGAGGCGGTGGAGGCGATCCGCCCGGGCGCCTGGGCCGGGCTGCCGTACACCTCGCGCGTGCTGGCCGAGAACCTGGTGCGGCGCTGCGATCCGGCGATCCTCGAGGATTCGCTCAGGCAGCTGATCGAGAGGAAGCGCGAGCGCGATTTCCCCTGGTTCCCGGCACGCGTGGTCTGCCACGACATCCTCGGCCAGACCGCGCTGGTGGACCTCGCCGGCCTGCGCGACGCCATCGCGGAGAGGGGCGGCGACCCGGCGCAGGTCAATCCGGTGGTCCCGGTGCAGTTGATCGTCGATCACTCGCTGGCGGTGGAGTGCGGCGGCGACGACCCGCATGCCTTCGAGAAGAACCGCGCCATCGAGGACCGTCGCAACGAGGACCGCTTCCACTTCATCGACTGGACCCGGCGCGCGTTCCGCAACGTCGACGTGATCCCGCCGGGCAACGGCATCATGCACCAGATCAATCTGGAGAAGATGTCGCCGGTGGTGTGCGTGCAGGACGGCGTCGCCTTCCCCGACACCTGCGTGGGCACCGACAGTCACACCCCGCACGTGGATGCACTCGGCGTGATCGCCATCGGCGTCGGCGGCCTGGAAGCCGAGAACGTGATGCTCGGCCGTGCCTCGTGGATGCGCCTGCCGGAGATCGTCGGCGTCGAGCTGACCGGCAAGCCGCAACCAGGCATCACCGCCACCGACATCGTGCTGTCGCTGACCGAGTTCCTGCGCAGGCAGAAGGTGGTCGGTGCGTATCTGGAGTTCCGCGGCGAGGGCGCCGCCTCGCTGGGGGTGGGCGACCGGGCCACCATCTCCAACATGGCGCCCGAGTACGGCGCCACCGCGGCGATGTTCTTCATCGACGGCAACACGCTCGACTACCTGCGCCTGACCGGGCGCAGCGACGAGCAGGTCAGGCTGGTCGAAACCTACGCGAAAACCGCCGGCCTGTGGGCCGAGGACCTCGAGCACGCGCAGTACGAGCGCAGCCTGCAGTTCGACCTGTCCAGCGTCGAGCGCACCATGGCCGGCCCGTCCAACCCGCATGCCAAGCTGCCGGTGGCCGAGCTGTCGGCGCGCGGCATCGCCGGCGACCTCGCCGCCGCGCGCGCGCAGGAGGCGCAGGGCTTGATGCCCGACGGTGCGGTGATCATCGCCGCCATCACCAGCTGCACGAACACCTCCAACCCGCGCAACGTGATCGCCGCCGGCCTGCTGGCGCGCAACGCCAACCGCGCCGGCCTGAGCCGCAAACCGTGGGTGAAGACCTCGCTGGCACCCGGCTCGCGTGCCGTGGCGCTGTACCTGGAGGAAGCCGGGCTGAAGTCGGAGCTGGAGAAGCTCGGCTTCGGCATCGTCGGCTTCGCCTGCACCACCTGCAACGGCATGAGCGGCGCGCTCGACCCGAAGATCCAGCGCGAGATCGTCGAGCGCGACCTCTACGCGGTGGCCGTGCTCTCCGGCAACCGCAACTTCGACGGCCGCATCCATCCCTACGCCAAGCAGGCCTTCCTGGCCTCGCCACCGCTGGTGGTGGCCTACGCCATCGCCGGCACCATCCGTTTCGACATCGAGAAGGACGCGCTGGGTCACGACCCGGACGGCAAGCCGATCACCCTGAAGGACCTGTGGCCGTCGGACGAGGAGATCGATGCGCTGGTGAAGTCCGCGGTCAAGCCCGAGCACTTCCGCCAGGTCTACGAGCCGATGTTCCGCATCGCGGTGGACGGCGGCCCGCAGGTCAGCCCGCTGTACGACTGGCGCCCGCGCAGCACCTACATCCGCCGCCCGCCGTACTGGGAAGGCGCGCTGGCCGGCGAGCGCACGCTGCGCGGCATGCGTCCGCTGGCCATCCTCGGCGACAACATCACCACCGACCATATCTCGCCGTCGAACGCCATCCTGCCGGACTCGGCCGCCGGCGAGTACCTGGCGAAGATGGGCCTGCCGGAGGAGGACTTCAACTCCTACGCGACGCATCGCGGCGACCACCTCACCGCGCAGCGCGCCACCTTCGCCAACCCCAAGCTGTTCAACGAGATGGTACGCAACGCCGACGGCAGCGTGCGGCAGGGCTCGCTGGCCCGGGTCGAGCCGGAGGGCAAGGTGATGCGCATGTGGGAGGCGATCGAGACCTACATGCAGCGCCGCCAGCCGCTGATCATCGTCGCCGGCAAGGACTACGGCCAGGGCAGCTCGCGCGACTGGGCCGCCAAGGGCGTGCGGCTGGCCGGCGTGGAGGCGATCGTCGCGGAAGGCTTCGAGCGCATCCACCGCACCAACCTGATCGGCATGGGCGTGCTGCCGCTGGAGTTCAAGCCCGGCACCGACCGCCACACGCTCGCGCTCGACGGCACCGAAACCTACGACGTGGTCGGCGAACGCACCCCGGGCGCCGAGCTCACTCTGGTCGTGCACCGCCGCAGCGGCGAAACCGTCGAGGTGCCGGTCACCTGCCGCCTCGACTCCGACGAGGAGGTCTCCATCTACGAAGCCGGCGGCGTACTGCAGCGCTTCGCGCAGGATTTCCTCGAAGCCAACCGGGCCAGCTGACGCCATGAGCCACAAGCCGCAACTGCGCATCCCCGCCATGTACATGCGCGGCGGCACCTCCAAGGGGGTGTTCTTCCGCCTCGACGATCTCCCACCGGCAGCGCAGGTGCCGGGGCCAGCACGCGATGCGCTGCTGATGCGGGTGATCGGCTCGCCCGACCCCTACGGCAAGCACACCGACGGCATGGGCGGGGCCACCAGCAGCACCAGCAAGTGCGTGATCATCAGCCAGAGCACGCGGCCGGGCCACGACGTGGACTACCTCTATGGCCAAGTTGCGATCGACACCGCCTTCGTGGACTGGAGCGGCAACTGCGGCAACTTGAGCACCGCCGTCGGCCCGTTCGCCATCGCCAACGGCTTCATCGACAAGGCGCGGCTGCCGGAAAACGGCGTGTGCACGGTGAAGGTGTGGCAGGCCAACATCGGCAAGACCATCCTCTGCCACGTGCCGATCGCGAACGGACAGGTGCAGGAGACCGGCGACTTCGAGCTCGACGGCGTCGCCTTCCCGGCAGCCGAGATCGTGCTCGAGTTCATCGACCCGGCCGACGAGGGCGAAGGCAGCGGGGCGATGTTCCCCACCGGCCATCTGGTCGACACGCTGGACGTGCCTGGCGTCGGCACGCTCGAGGCCACGCTGATCAACGCCGGCATTCCGACCGTGTTCGTCAACGCGGCCGACATCGGCTATACCGGCACCGAGCTGCAGGAGGCGATCAACGGCGACGCCAAGGCGCTGGCGATGTTCGAGGCCATCCGCGCCCACGGCGCGGTGCGCATGGGGCTGATCAGGGATGTCTCGGAAGCGCCCAAGCGCCAGCACACCCCCAAGATCGCCTTCGTCGCGCCGGCGCAGGACTACGTCGCCAGCAGCGGCAGGCGCATCGCCGCCGGCGACATCGACCTCAACGTGCGCGCCCTGAGCATGGGCAAGCTGCACCACGCGATGATGGGCACCTGCGCGGTGGCCATCGCGACCGCCGCCGCCATTCCCGGCACGCTGGTCAACCGCGCCGCCGGCGGTGGCGAGCGCGAGACGGTGCGCTTCGGCCACCCCAGCGGCACGCTGCGCGTCGGCGCGCAGGCCGAGCGGGTGGATGGCCAGTGGGTCGTGCGCAAGGCGATCATGTCGCGCTCGGCGCGGGTGCTGATGGAAGGCTGGGTGCGGGTGCCGGCGTGAGGGGCCGGGGCTCGGGGCCGGGGCTTGGGAAAGCGCGGCGGATTCAGACCCGGTAGGCCACCAGTTTCATCACTTTCGATGCCAGCGCCATCGCCTGCGGAATCGGCGCCGGCAGCGGGCGCGCGCCGGCGGCCAGCGCGTTGTCGGCGTGGCGGATCTCGTCGTCCTTCATCTGCCGCAGGATCGCGCGGCTGCGCTCGTCGTCGGCCGGCAATGATTCCAGATGCTCATCGAGGTGGGCCTCGACCTGGCGCTCGGTCTCGACCACGAAGCCCAGGTTCCAGCCATCGCCGCGCAGCCCGGCCAGCACGCCGATGGCGTAGGCACCGGCGTACCACAGCGGGTTGAGCAGGCTGGGGCGGTCGTGCAGCTCGCGCAGGCGGTCGGCGCACCAGGCCAGGTGATCGGTCTCTTCCTGCGCCGCGACCAGCAGGTGCTCGCGGGTGCGCTCGTCGCGCGCCACCGCGGCCTGGCCGAAGTACAGCGCCTGCGCGCAGACCTCGCCGACGTGGTTGATCCGCATCAGGCCGGCGGCGTGACGGCGCTCGTCCTCGTCCAGGAAGGCGTCGGGCAGCAGGCCGGCCGGGTTGGGGCGCTCCGCCGGCGGGTCGCCAAGGGTGGTGGCGAGGGCGTGCTCGGCCTCGATCAGCAGGCGGTCGATCAGCGAATAGTGACGGGTCGCGCTCATGGCAGGGCGTCGGCGAGCAGTTCGAGCGGATGGATCGTGCGGATGCCGGCAGCGTCGGCCAGGTGCAGCCGACAGCCGATGTTCGCGCTCACCAGTGTAGCCGCCCCGCTGGCGGCGAGCGCGTCGAGCAGCGGCTGGCGCAGCCGCGCGGCGCGCATGGGTTCGTCGAACATGTGCATCCCGGCGGCGCCGCAGCAGCCGGTGTCGGGCAGTTCGACCACATCCAGCGCCGGGATGCGCGCCAGCAGCGCGCGCAGGGCGCGGTCGCTGCCCACCACGCTGCGCTGGGTACAGGGCAGGTGCAGGGCGATGCGCAGCGGCAGCGGCCGCAAATGCAGGCGATCGACGTGCGCGTGCAGGAAGTCCAGCGCATCGAGCGCTCGCGTACCCTCGGGCAGGCTCGCGGCGACGGCGGCGTGGCAGCCGCTGGCGCAGGTCAGCACGGCCTGTGCGCCGGCGAACGCGGCGCGGTTGGTCGCGGCCAGCCGCTGCGCGGTGTCCGTGTCTCCGGCGTGGGCGTGCAGCGCGCCGCAGCAGGTCTGCCCCT
>JBEQAM010000033.1:0-12090 GCA_041640375.1 Rehaibacterium sp.
GGTCGAGCCGGGCGCGGCCGCGCGCCGAGAGCGCGCGCAGCGCCGGGCTGCGGGCGAAGTCGCGCAACACGGCATCGATGCCGGCGACATCGCCGAAACCGCTCTCGCCGAGCACATCGGACTCGCCCCCGTCGGGCAGCGCGCGCCAGTAGGTCGCCAGGGCGCTGGCCTGCGGCGCGCGCCGGCGCGGCGCCAGCAGGCGATCGAACTCCTCCGACACCGCCGCGCGGTGCACCGCGAGTTCGGCGTACAGCGCCTCCCAGTCGGCGAAGCCCAGCGTCGCCGACAGCCGTGCGCGGGTCAGTGGATCGTCCGGCAAGGTATGGGTCTGCTGATCGGCCAGCATCTGCAGGCGGTTCTCCAGCCGGCGCAGGAAACGGTAGGCGGCGGCCAGCCGTTCGCCGGTCGCATCGTCGAGGTGGCCGGCCTGCACCAGCGCGGCGAGCGCGCGCAGCAGATTGCGCTGCCGCAGTTCCGGCTCGCGGCCGCCGCGGATCAGCTGCAGCGCCTGGGCAAGGAACTCGATCTCGCGGATGCCGCCGGGGCCGAGCTTGACGTGCTCGGCCAGTTCGCGGCGCGCGACCTCGGCGGCGATCAGCGCCTTCATCTCGCGCAGGCCGTCGAGTGCGGTGTAGTCGAGGTAGCGGCGGTAGACGAAGGGCCGCAGCGTGTCGAGCAGCGCCTCGCCGGCGGCGCGGTCGCCGGCCACCGGACGCGCCTTGATCCAGGCGTAGCGCTCCCAGTCGCGGCCTTCGCGCTGGAAGTACTGCTCCATCGCCGCGAAGCTGAGCGCCAGCCGCCCGCTGGCGCCGAACGGCCGCAGCCGCATGTCGACACGGTGGCAGAAACCCTCGGCGGTGACCTCGTCGAGCAGCTGGATCAGTCGCTGGCCGAAGCGGCTGAACCAGGTCTCGGCATCGAGCGGGCGCGTTCCGTCGCTGCGTCCGCCTTCGGGGTAGGCGAACACCAGGTCGATGTCGGAGGAGAAGTTGAGCTCGCTGCCCCCGAGCTTGCCCAGGCCGAACACCACCAGCCGCTGCGGCGCACCGTCGGCGCCGCGAACGAGCCCGTGGCGTGCGGCGAACTGCGCCTCCAGCGCCGCCAGCGCGGTCTCCAGACAGGCTTCGGCCAGCCGCGAGCTGCCGGCCAGCGTGGCGTCGACCGTATCCGGGCCGTTCACGTCGCGCCAGACCAGCCGCAGCGACTGGCGACGGCGGTAACGGCGCAGCAGGCTCGGCCAGAGCGCCTCGTCCTCGGGCGTCAATGCCGGTGGTGCCAGGTCCGCCTCGATGCCGTCCAGCCACTCGGGGGCGCGCAGCAGGGCGTCGAAGGCGAAGTCGCTGGCCAGCAGCAGACGTGCCATGCCATCGCGCCGTGCGGGGTTGGCGATCGCGGCAGCCAGGCGGGGATCGGCCTCGGCCAGGCGCTCGAGCCGCGGAGCGAGGAAGTCGGCCAGCGCGGGCGGCAGCGTCGATGGGGGCATCGGCGGATTCTGTCACAGCCGCAGGCATGTCCCGCAGTGCCGCCGAATGCGACAGGCCCGGCATGGTGCCGGGCCTGTCGGTTGCATCACACACCCACTGCGGACATCACGGCCGTGCGATGGTGATCACCGGCGAAGTCCAGGTTTCCCAGTGCGCCGGGTCGCTCTCGTCGCCGAGCGCCTTGAGCACCGACAGCGTGACCACGTACTGGCCGTTGGGCACGGTGTAGGTCTTCTTGCCGGCGACGGTGGTGCCGTCCCAACCGAAAGCGAAGAAGCCGGTCGCGGTGCTGTTGCGGGCCACGTGTTCCAGGTCCAGCGCGCGATGCCAGCGCTTGCCAGTGACCGCGTCCGAGACCTCGAAGCGGGCGCGGCGGGCGCCGTGGTCGAAATGCACCGCGAAGTACGGGATGTTCATCGCATCGGTCATCGAGTAGGTCTCGCCGGCCGGACGGTTCGCATAGCTGGTTTCGCCCGTGCGGCGCGCCAGCCACGGGAAGCCGTTGGCGGTCGGCGTGAGCACCTGGCGCGCCTGGTAATCGCCGACGTAGCCGGCGAAGGGCACCTGCACCGCCTGGCCGCCGTCGTCGGGCGTCAGCACGATGTAGCCACCGTAGATGCCGCCGGCCGGCACGCTGGTCGGCGCGGTGACGGTGACCTCCAGCGATGCCGCACCGCCGGCCGGCACGTTGATCGTGGACGCGCCGAAGCTCACCTGTGCATTGGAGGCGAAATACGTCAGCGAGAAGCTGCTCGGACCGGTGGCGATCGCGTTGACGAAGCTCGGCGTGTAGGTCACCGCGTGCCCGGCCTTGTTGGAGATCCGCAGCGTGCGCGTGGTCGGGCCGTGCTCGCTTTCGCCAAGCGAGAGCTTGGCCGGCTCGACACGGGTGGTGGCCAGCACCGACTTGTCGACCCGCACCATGCCGGCGCCCTGGCGATGCGTCATGTCGAGGAAACCCAGGCCCGGATTGCCCGACCATGGCTTGGGTTCGGCGTTGTTCTGCAGGACCGCCGCCATCGCCTGCGCGGGCGTGCGTGGCGCAGCCTGCAGCACCAGCGCGGCAGCGCCGGCCACGTGCGGCGACGACATCGAGGTGCCGCTCAGGCTGGCGTAACCGCCGAACTCCAGCGGATAGGTGGCGTAGATGTTGCCGCCCGGGCCGCCGATGTCCGGCTTGAGCACCAGCTCGTAGGTCAGGCCGTGCGAACTCGATCCCGAGATCAGGCCGCCGCCCGGATTGGGGAAGGACGCGCCGGTGCGCCAGGTCAGCGTGACCGGACCGGTCGCCAGACGGGTGTCGATCAGGTTGCCGTCGGCCTGGGTGATGGCACCGACCGGGATGGTGATGGCCGGCTCGCCGACGACCGTCGGGCTGAAGCTGCCGGCGGTGTTGTTGTACAGGATCACGCCGGCGGCGCCGGCATTCTGTGCGTTGAGCGCCTTGATGTGGAAGCTGCAGGTGCCGCGGCGGATCAGCGCGACCTTGCCGGTGAGACTGCCGGCCGGCAAGGCGCTGCAGGCGTCGGCCGTCGATGTCTGCGTGCCGGTGCGCGCCATCTCCACGCTGCCGCTGGTCGGCGCGGCCGGCGCGCCGGTGGCGCGGTTGTAGCCGATCAGTCGGTCATCGGGCGAGATCGAGAACGCCGGCAGGAAGGCGTGGGTGTTGAGGTAGTTGGCGACGCCGATCACCTTGTCGCCCACCCCCGGCGCCCCGGCTGCGTACAGGCCGCTGGTGCCGCTGTTGCCGATCGAGGCGACCACGACCACGCCCTTGTTCACCAGGCGGGTGGCGGCCTTGGCGGTCGGGTATTCCGGCCAGGCCTGGAACGCGGCGCCGATGCTCATGTTGAGCACATGCATGCCGTCCGCCAGCGCGTGCTCCATCGCCGCCACCATGATGTCGGCCGAGGTGGAGCCAGAGCAACCGAACACCCGGTAGGCGCCGAGCCGGGCCTTGGGCGCGACGCCCTTGACGGCACCGTCGGCCGCGACGATGCCGGCGACATGGGTGCCGTGGCCGTTGCAGTCGTCGGGACGACCGCCGGGCACCGGTGCCGGACCGCTGGGACCGGTGTAGGCATCGCCGACGAAGTCGTAGCCGGCGACGATCTTGGCGTTCGGGAACGGTGTGTCGTTGGCGCCCGGCACGCCGTTGCCGCCGAAGTCGGGGTGGTCGATGTCGATGCCGGTGTCCATGATGGCGACGCGGATGCCGCTGCCGTCCAGGCCGAGCTCGGACTGGGCGATGTCGGCGCCGGTCATGGCGAGCGCGGTGTACATGTCCGCCACGGCCTCGCGGGTGACCTCCGGGCGCTGGAAGGTTTCGACCGGATAGACCGCGCGCACGCCCGGCAGGCGCTGCAGGGCGCCCAGCTGCGAGACGTCGGCGCGGACCGAGAACCCGTTGAACAACGTGTCGTAGGCGAAGCGCTCGCTGTAGCGAATGCCGGCGCTGCGCGCCGCGGCGCGGAAGCTGGCCTTCTCGGCCTGCAGGGCGCGGGCATTGCCGCCATCGGCGATCGGTGCACCGTTGAGTTCGACGAACCACAGGGCCGGCGTTTCATCGACCGCCGCGCCTTGCTCGAACATTTCCTGCGGCAGCAGTGGCTGTATCGGCTGGTACGCCCCGCTGGCGTGCAATCCCCCGGCGAGGCACAGGCTCGCCCATACCGCCGCAGCGGCGAGTTTGGTCTTTTTCACGTCTATCCCCTGATAGCGATGGTTGTCGGACAGGCCAGGTTATGTGATCTGCATCACAAATCGCAGCCCGGTTGATAGCAGAGCCCGGGCGGACTTGCTTGCTGCGATGCAGCGCCGCTCAGGAAATCTGTGCAAACGATTGATAGGCCTGCATCATCCCGGCCCGCCCCTGCACCGCGCGGGGACTTAGAACGTGATTTCAAACGCACGTTTGCGCCATCGGCACCGTCCGCCACCGCATGCCGCTGCCCCGCGTCGGTTGCGCCATGCGATCCGGGGCCATCCCCGCCGACTCGGCCGCGCTCGCCGGTTGGGCGACGGGCATGCGCCGAAGCCGGCCCACACCGCGGATCGCTCACTGCATCGCGACCGCTCGACCGGGTTCGGGCACCAGCCCGGCGCAGCCGCCACGGTCGAACGCGTCCGGGCAAGGCCGGCCTGGCGAGTTGAAGAACGCCCCGGTCGCCGCGCCTTGCCACAGGCCGCTAGTGGGCGCGCCGCCTCTGTGCCAGCACCTGCTCGGCGAACTGCCGCGGCGGCAGCGGCGGATTGCGCAGGAAGCCCTGGTAGGCGGTGCAGCCGTGGGCGCGCAGCCAGTCGAGCTGCGCCTCGGTCTCCACGCCCTCGGCGACCACGCTCAGGCCGAGGTCGCGCGCCAGGTTGATCACCGCGCGGGTGATCATGGCCGGGTGTCGCTCGCGATCGGCCGCCTGGACGAAGCTGCGGTCGATCTTGAGCACATGCAGCGGCAACTGGCTGAGGTAGGCCAGCGAGGAGTACCCGGTGCCGAAGTCGTCCACCGCCACCCGCACGCCGAGCTCACCGAGCCGGCGCAGCATCGGCAGCACGTCCTCGACCCGCTCCATCAGCGTGCTCTCGGTGATCTCCACGCACAGCCCCTCGGGCGGCAGGCCGCTGGCCTGCAGGGCGCGCTCGGCCAGCGCGGCAACGTCGGCGCGCAGCAGCTGCACGGCCGAGAGGTTTACCAGCACCGGTATCGACGGATAGCCGGCTTTTCGCCAGGCCATCGCCTGGCGGCAGGCCGCCAGCATCACCCATTCGCCGATCGGCAGGATCAGGCCACTGTGTTCGGCCACGGCGAGAAACTCGCCGGGCGGAATCAGGCCGCGGACAGGATCGCGCCAGCGCAGCAGCGCCTCGGCGCCGTAGAGGGCGTCGTCGGACAGGGCGTACACCGGCTGGAAGTGCAGCTCGAACTCCTCACGCTCCAGCGCGCGCCGCAGGCCGGCCTCCAGCGACAGGCGGCGCACCGCGTCGGCATTCATCGCCGGCGTGAAGAAACAGAAGTTGTCGCGGCCGAGCGCCTTGGCGGCGTACATGGCGGTATCGGCGTTACGGATCAGCGTCTCGACGTCCTCGCCGTCCTGCGGAAAGCAGCCGATGCCCATGCTGGTGGTCACGCTCAGCTCGAAGTTCTCCAGCGTGATCGGAGCCCGCAGCTCGGCCAGCACGCGGGCGGCGATGCCGGCGATGTGCGTGGGGTCGGTCACGCCCGGCAGCAGCACCACGAACTCGTCGCCGCCCAGACGCGAGATCGTGTCCTGCTCGCGCAGGGCCTTGACCAGCCGCGCGGACACCTGGCGCAACAGGGCGTCGCCCTGGGTGTGGCCGAGCGAGTCGTTGACCTGCTTGAAGTTGTCCAGGTCCAGGAACAGCACGGCGAAGCCGCTGCCGCTGCGCCGTGCCTCGACGATGCAGCGGTCGATGCGGTCGGAGAACAGGGTGCGGTTGGGCAGGCCGGTGAGCGGGTCGAAGAACGCCAGCTCCTGGATGCGCTGCTCCTGCCGGCGTCGCTCGGTGATGTCCAGCGCGGTGCCGATGATGCGCAAGGCGCGGCCGCGCGCGTCCCGCTGCACCAGCGAGGACTCATGGAAGATCCGCTCCTCGCCATCGGGCCGGCACAGGCGGTACTCGAACTGCACCCATTCGCCGGCGCGCACGGCGTTGCCGATCGCCTCGCTGACCTTCCCGCGGTCCTCCGGGTGCACCAGATCGAGGAAATTCTCCAGCGAGGGCTGCCAGCGCGCCGGGTCGACGCCGAACAGGGCGTAGAGCTGTTCGGACCACCAGACCGTGCCGTCGGCGGACCACTCCCAGCTGCCCACGCCGGCCGCGCGCTGCGCCAGGCGCAGGCGCAGCTCGCTCTGCCGTAGCGCCTGCAGGTCGCGCACGCGCTCGCGGGTGAGCATCGCCTGCGCAGCGATCTGCGCCAGCGCACGAACGAAGGACAGCTCCTCCGGATTCCAGTGGCGGGTGCGTCCGACCTGTTCGAAACAGATCACGCCGACCAGTTCGCCGGCCAGGATCACCGGCACGTCGAGCAGCGCGCGCACGCCCGAGGGGCGCAGGAAACGTTCGGTCAGCTCACGGGTACGGGGATCGCGCAGGGCGTCGCCGGCGTCGATCACCTCGCCGCGGCGCAGGCACTGGAAGTAGGCCGGGAAGTCATCGACCCACAGCGGCTCGGCCGGGGAACCGGCCGGCCCCATCGTGCGTGCGACCGAGTGCGGACGAATGCGGCGGCCTGCGTCCTCGACCAGCCAGAGACTGGCGCTGCTGACGTCGAGCAGGGCGCGGGCGCCCTCCAGCAGCCATTCACAGACCGTCTCCAGATCACCCGAGGCCACGCCCGGATGCACCGCCAGCTCGGCCAGCAGGCGCGATTCGCGTTCGCGCCGCTCGATGGCGCGCTGCTGCGCGACCTCGGCGCGACGGGTCTCGCTGATGTCGCGGGCCAGCACCAGCGCCACGCCATCGTCGCCATAGCGGGCGGCGGAGGCGATCACCTCGACCTGGATGTGGTCGCCGCTGCGGGTACGGAAGCGCCGCTCCACGCGCAGCACCTCGCCCGAACGCAGCACCGACCAGAAGCGCTCGCGGACCGCCTCATCGATGTCCGGATCGATGTCGCCGGTACGCAGCGCCAACAGCTCCTCGCGGCGGTAGCCGAGGCGGCGGCAGGCCACCTCGTTGGCATCGCGGATCGACTGGTCCGCCGCCGCCACCACCAGCAGCATCAGCCCAGCGCCTTCGACCGCGGCGCGGGTGCTGTCGAGTTCGTGGGTCAGGTCCTGGAGTCGGCGCGCCGGATCGGCGGAGGCGGGCACGGCAGGGGTCCGAGTCGGCGGCATGACGGCTCTATCGGCCGCCCGGTGCGAAACTGTAGCCCCGACCGCATCGGCGACCCGGCGCCGGAAAAGACAAGCCCGCATCGGTTCGCACCGGATGCGGGCCTGGCTCCCTCCCCCCATGTCGGGAGACCTGAGCCTAACGACCTGGACGGGAAGGTCACGCTGCAGTGCAAAACTGCACTTGAAAGGACAGTATTTCTGTGTCTGCCGGGTACGGAAAAGCGAAGGCCCCGCGCAGCGGGGCCTTCGGGTAGCGCGGATGGCAGTGGCTGAGGGCTTAGAAGTCCATACCGCCCATGCCACCCATGCCGCCGGCGCCATGGGCGTGCGACTCTTCCTTCTTCGGCAGCTCGGCCACCATCGCCTCGGTGGTGATCATCAGGCCGGCGATCGACGCCGCGTTCTGCAGCGCGGTGCGGGTGACCTTGGTCGGATCCAGGATGCCCATCTCGACCATGTCGCCGAACTCACCGGTGGCGGCGTTGTAGCCGAAGTTGCCCTGGCCGTCCTTGACCTTGTTGACGATCACGCTCGGCTCCTCACCGGCATTGGCGACGATCTCGCGCAGCGGAGCCTCCATCGCGCGCAGCGCGATGGCGATGCCGTGATTCTGGTCCTCGTTGGCACCCTTCAGGCCCTCGATGGCGGCCTTGGCACGCAGCAGCGCCACGCCGCCGCCCGGCACCACGCCTTCTTCCACCGCCGCACGGGTGGCGTGCAGGGCGTCCTCGACGCGGGCCTTCTTCTCCTTCATCTCGACCTCGGTAGCGGCACCGACCTTGATCACCGCCACGCCGCCGGCCAGCTTGGCCACGCGCTCCTGCAGCTTCTCGCGGTCGTAGTCGGAGGTGGTCTCCTCGATCTGCGCCTTGATCTGCTTGATGCGGGCCTGGATGGCATCGGCCTCGCCGGCGCCGTCGATGATGGTGGTGTTCTCCTTGGAGACCACGACCTTCTTGGCGCGGCCGAGGTCCTTGATCGTCGCCTTCTCCAGCTGCAGGCCAACCTCCTCGGAGATCACGGTGCCGCCGGTCAGGATCGCCATGTCCTCCAGCATCGCCTTGCGGCGGTCGCCGAAGCCCGGGGCCTTCACCGCGCAGACCTTGACGATGCCGCGGATGGTGTTGACCACCAGGGTCGCCAGAGCCTCACCCTCGACCTCCTCGGCCACGATCAGCAGCGGCTTGCCGGCCTTGGCCACGCCCTCGAGCACCGGCAGCAGGTCACGCACCGACGAGATCTTCTTGTCGTGCAGCAGGATGAACGGATCCTCCAGCTCGCACTGCATGCTCTGCTGGTTGTTGATGAAGTACGGCGAGAGGTAGCCGCGGTCGAACTGCATGCCCTCGACCACGTCCAGCTCGTTCTCCAGGCCCGAGCCCTCCTCGACCGTGATCACGCCTTCCTTGCCGACCTTCTTCATCGCCTCGGCGATGATGTTGCCGATCGACTCGTCGGAGTTGGCCGAGATGGTGCCGACCTGGGCGATGGCCTTGTCATCGGCGGTAGGCTTGGAGAGCTTCTTGAGCTCGGCGACGGCGGCGCTGACCGCCTTGTCGATGCCGCGCTTGAGGTCCATCGGGTTGAAGCCGGCGGCAACCGCCTTCATGCCCTCGCGGATCAGGGCCTGCGCCAGCACGGTGGCCGTGGTGGTGCCGTCGCCGGCGTTGTCGGAGGTCTTGGACGCGACTTCCTTGACCATCTGCGCGCCCATGTTCTCGAACTTGTCGGACAGCTCGATCTCCTTGGCGACGGACACGCCGTCCTTGGTGATGGTCGGGGCGCCGAAGCTCTTCTCGAGCACGACGTTGCGGCCCTTCGGGCCCAGGGTCGCCTTGACGGCGTTGGCGAGGATGTTCACGCCACGGACCATGCGGGCGCGGGCGTCTTCACCGAAACGGATTTCTTTGGCAGCCATGGCTGTTACCTCAAAGACGGAACTAGGGAATGGGAAATGGGAAGTCGGGAGAGCGGCTCCGGGAAACCGGCGTCACGGCGATCGGCACGGAAGGCAAGGCGCTGCCCCGAGCAGCGATCGACCCCGCGAAGCGGGCGGCCGGTTGCCGATTTCCGGTGGCTCAGCCCAGGATCGCCAGGATGTCGTCCTCGCGCACCACCAGGTATTCGGTGCCGTCGAGCTTGACCTCGGTGCCGGCGTACTTGCCGAACAGCACCTTGTCGCCCTTCTTCACCTTCGGCGCGCGCACGCTGCCGTTGTCCAGGGCCTTGCCCTCGCCGACGGCGATGACCTCGCCCCGGATCGGCTTCTCGGTCGCCGAGTCGGGGATGACGATGCCACCGGCGGACACCTTTTCTTCTTCCATGCGCTTGATGACGACGCGGTCGTAGAGCGGCTGGATGCTCATGACATTCCCTCTTAAGTGACTGATTGCCAATGAATAAGGGCAGCGTTGTCAGCACTCTGCCCCTGTGAGTGCCAATGATAGCGCGCGAGCGCTCCCCCGAGGAAGCGTCGCGACCGGACCCAACATAGGGTCGGCCCGACAGGTTTCAAGGCCCGGTCGATGGCGACCGCGCGCGGCGGCGGCGGCCCACCTGCGACGGCTCTGCTAGCCTTTGCCAGCCATGAAGACCCTGCTCGTCCACTGCACCTGCCCCGGCCTGGACCAGGCCGAACGCATCGCCCGCGCCTTGGTCGAGGAGCGGCTGGCTGCCTGCGTCGGCCTGCTGCCGGGCCTGCGCTCGGTCTACCGCTGGCAGGGCGCGATCGAATCTGCCGACGAGGCGCTGCTGCTGATCAAGACCGCCGCCGACCGCCTCGATGCCCTGCAGGCGCGGCTGCGCGCGCTGCACCCGTATGAACTCCCGGAGATCGTCGCGGTCGAAATCGCCGCCGGTCTGCCGCCCTACCTGGACTGGATCGTCGCGGAAACCCGCGCCCCCACCCCGCCGCAAGGACACCCCGCTTGATCGCCCGCCTCCTCCTCTCCGCGCTGGCCGTCCTGACGCTGGCGCTGCCGAGCGCCTCGCGTGCCGTCGACCCCAGCGAGCTGCTGCCGGTCGAACAGGCCTTCGCCCTGCGCGCCGAGGCGCTCGCGCCCGACCGCATCGCGCTGACCTGGGCCATCGCCGAGGGCTATTACCTGTACCGCCATCGCACCGAGGTGCGTGACGGCGAGGGTTTCGCGCCCGGCACGCTGGCGCTGCCGCCGGGCATCGCCTACCGCGACGAGTTCTTCGGCGACGTCGAAACCTACCGCGGCGAGCTGCGCGCCGTGCTGACCGGCACGCCCACGCCCGGCGCCAGCCAAGCCACGCTGCGCGTGCGCTACCAGGGCTGCGCCGACATCGGGGTGTGCTATCCGCCGCACACGCAGACGATCACCGTGGCGCTGGCGCCCGCCCTCGCTGCAGCGGCGTCGGCCGCGACCGGCGACGGTGCCGGGATTCCGGTCGCGGCCGAAGCCGCTCCCGCACCTGCGCAGAATGGGCTAGCCGCGCTCAGCCGCGCGCTCGGCGGCAGCGCCCCACTGACCGGCACCGCCCCCGACGGCAGCGCCGTCGAACTGCCGCTGCCACCCGAGCGGGCGTTCCGCTTCGAGGCCATCGCCGCCAGCCCGTCGGCCCTGCTGCTGCGCTTCACGCCGGCGTCGGGCTACTACCTGTACCGCGATCGCTCGCAGTTCCGGCTGCTCGAAGGCGACGGCATCACCCTGGGTGAGCCGCAGTGGCCACCGGCGCAGGCGCACCACGACGACCATTTCGGCGATGTATTCGTGTACTTCGCCGAGACCGAAGTGCTGCTGCCGCTCGGTCGCAGCCGCGGCGAGGCGCAGACGCTGCAGCTGGAGGCGACCTTCCAAGGCTGCCAGACCGACGGGGTGTGCTATCCGCCGATGACCCGGCAGGTGCGTGTGGACCTGCCGGCCGGCGCCGTCACCACACTGGCCGACGCGCCCACGCGCGCGCCGGCGGGCGCCATCACGCTGGCACTGGCCCTGCTGCTGGCGCTCGGCGGCGGCCTGATCCTCAACCTGATGCCCTGCGTGCTGCCGGTGCTCTCGCTCAAGGCGCTGAGCCTGGCCGACGGCGGCCACGGCAATGGCCACGCCGGCCGCCGCGCGTTGTGGTACACGGCCGGCGTGCTGGTCAGCTTCGCCGCGGTCGGCCTGGCGGTGCTGGCGCTGCGCGCCGCCGGCGAGTCGCTCGGCTGGGGCTTCCAGCTGCAACAGCCGCTGGTGATCGCGGTGCTGGCCTACGTGATGCTGGCCATCGGCCTGAGCCTCTCGGGCGTGTTCAGCCTCGGGCTGGGTCTGTCGGGCATGGGCCAGACGCTGGCGGAAAAGAAAGGCCCGGCCGGCGACTTCTTCACCGGCGTGCTGGCGGTGGTGGTGGCCAGCCCGTGCACCGCGCCGTTCATGGGCACCGCACTGGCCTTCGCCTTCGCCGCACCGCCACGGCTGGCGCTGCTGGTATTCCTGGCGCTGGGCCTGGGCCTGGCGCTGCCATTCCTGCTGATCGGCTTCGTGCCGGCGCTGGCGCGCCGCCTGCCGCGACCGGGCGCATGGATGGAAACCTTCAAGCAGGCGCTGGCCTTCCCGATGTACCTCACCGCGGCGTGGCTGGCCTGGGTGCTGGCCAAGCAGCGCGGCGCCGACGCCATCGGCCTGCTGCTGGCCGGCGCGGTGCTGCTGGCGCTGGCGCTGTGGTGGCTGGAGCGGCTGCGCTTCCGCCGCCGCCCGCTGGCGCGCGCACTGGCGCTGGCGACACTGGCGTTGGCGCTGCTGCCG
>JBEQAM010000034.1:0-12006 GCA_041640375.1 Rehaibacterium sp.
TGCCGGGTGGGCAACAAAAAACCCGCCGAAAGGCGGGTTTTTTGTGTCTCGATCTGGCGCCCGAAGTTGGACTCGAACCAACGACCCCCTGATTAACAGTCAAGTGCTCTAACCGGCTGAGCTATTCGGGCGGGGGCGCATATGATGGCGGGCGGCTCCGGCGACGTCAACACCCGGGGCGACGTGCAAGCGACTCCGGGGGCGCTTTGTCCGCCGCGAAGCCACTCAGCGCAGGCAGGTGCGAGCGATGGCTTCGGCGCTCGGTTCGCCGTAGCGCATCCGGCCCTGGTTGTTGAGCACCAGCGTCTGCGCCCTGGCCGGGCCGCGGCCGTCGCAGAGGGTGAAGGTGACGTTGGAGCCGGCGTTGCCGCCGTGGGCCTGGAAGACGATGCGCTTGCGGCCCTCGGTGGAGCGTAGCCGCACCTTGCCGCCGAGGGCGGGCTGGTGGCGGATCAGGCGCTCGTCGGCGCTGCGCTCGCGGTTGCCGTCGCCGTCCAGAAAGGCGATCCAGCCGCCGCTCCAGTCGGCGCTGTCGAGGCAGCTCGCGCCGTCGGCGCTCGGGCAGAGCACGGCGCGTTGGCCGCTGAGGGTGGCCTTGTTCACCGCTTCGACGAAGGTGCTCAGCAGTGCAGTGCGGGCATCCTGGCTGCGCGCCGCTTCGATGGCGCCGCCGATGGCCGGGATGGCGATGCCGAACAGGAGGGTAGCGATGGCGAGGGCGATCAGCAGTTCGATCAGGGTCAGTCCGCGGGCTTGGGCGTGCATGGCCGGTCCTCCGGGTGGGGAGATGGGGACAGGCTGGACGGCCACTCGGCACTCGGGCATCGGCGCGGGTCGGCGCGTGGGGTAGGAATTCTCCGTTGCGGCCGTCGGTCTCTGCAGCGGTCCCGGCAACGGTTGCCCGGAGGTCGCAGCCGAGGGACGCGGCTGTGGGAGCGGCTCACGGCCCTGATCCTGTCGCCCGGGCCGTCCTCGCGACTTTCTCCGGACGGTGGTGCGGCACATGACTGACGCGCCACGGCCGCAGACCGCGCACCGGGCCGGGTGCTGCAGCCGACGCGGTCTATACTGGCCGTTTGGCAGCCTCCGCAGACCGATGGACGACCGCTTCGAACTCGTCGCGCCCTACCAGCCCGCCGGCGACCAGCCGGAGGCGATCCGGCGTCTGGTCGAAGGCTTCGAGTCGGGTCTGGCGCACCAGGTGTTGCTGGGCGTCACCGGCTCGGGCAAGACCTATACCATCGCCAACGTGGTGGCGGCGGTGCAGAAACCGACCCTGGTGCTGGCGCCCAACAAGACGCTGGCGGCGCAGCTCTACGGCGAGTTCCGCCAGTTCTTCCCGCACAACGCGGTGGAGTATTTCGTCAGCTACTACGACTACTACCAGCCCGAGGCCTACATTCCCTCGACCGACACCTACATCGAGAAAGACAGCAACATCAACGAGCACATCGAGCAGATGCGGCTGTCGGCGACCAAGGCGCTGCTGGAGCGGCGCGACGCGCTGATCGTGGCCACGGTGTCGGCCATCTACGGCCTGGGCGACCCCAGCGAGTATCACCGGATGGTGCTGCACATGGTGCGCGGCGAGCGCATCGATCAGCGCGAGCTGATCCGCCGCCTGACCGAGATGCAGTACACCCGCAACGAGTTCGAGCTGCGCCGCGGTGCCTACCGGGTGCGCGGCGAGACCATCGACGTGCATCCGGCCGAGTCGGAGGTGGAGGCGCTGCGGATCGAGCTGTTCGACGGCGAGATCGAGGCGCTGTCGCTGTTCGACCCGCTCACCGGCGAGGTGCTGCGCAAGCTGCCGCGCTACACCATCTACCCCAAGTCGCACTACGTGACCACGCGGCGCACGGTGCTGGAGGCCATCGACACCATCAGGGCCGAACTGCGCGAGCGGCTGGAGGAACTCTACAAGGCCAACAAGCTGGTCGAGGCGCAGCGGTTGCAGCAGCGCACCACTTACGACCTGGAGATGCTGGCCGAGGTCGGCTTCTGCTCCGGCATCGAGAACTACTCGCGCCATCTCACCGGCCGCATGCCGGGCGAGCCGCCGCCGTGCCTGTTCGACTACCTGCCGCCGGACGCCTTGCTGGTGGTGGACGAGTCGCACGTCACCATTCCCCAGCTCGGCGCCATGTACAAGGGCGACCGCTCGCGCAAGGAGACGCTGGTGGAGTTCGGCTTCCGCCTGCCCTCGGCGCTGGACAACCGGCCGCTGAAGTTCGAGGAGTGGGAGCGCCGCTCGCCGCGCAGCATTTTCGTCTCCGCCACCCCGGGGCCTTACGAGTTGGAGAAGTCGCGGGGGCAGGTGGTGGAGCTGGTGGTGCGTCCCACCGGCCTGGTCGATCCCGAGGTCGAGATCCGCCCGGTGGCCACCCAGGTGGACGACCTGCTGTCGGAGATCCATCAGCGCGTTGCGCTGGGCGACCGCGTGCTGGTGACCACGCTCACCAAGCGCATGGCCGAGAACCTCACCGACTACCTGGCCGAACACGACGTGCGCGTGCGCTACCTGCACTCGGACGTGGACACGGTCGAGCGCGTGGAGATCATCCGCGACCTGCGTCGCGGTGTGTTCGACGTGTTGGTCGGCATCAACCTGCTGCGTGAGGGTCTGGACATGCCCGAGGTGTCGCTGGTGGCGATCCTCGACGCCGACAAGGAGGGCTTCCTGCGCTCCACCGGTTCGCTGATCCAGACCATCGGCCGCGCCGCGCGCAACGTGCGCGGCAAGGCGATCCTTTACGCAGACACGGTGACGCGCTCGATGAAGGCGGCGATCGACGAGACCGACCGTCGCCGTCACAAGCAGCTCGAATACAACGCGGCCCACGGCATCGTGCCCAGGACCATCGTGCGGCCGGTCACCGACATCATGGAGGGCGCACGCGCCGAGGCCGGCGAGGAAAAGGCGCGCGGCCGCGGCAAGGTCCGCAAGGTGGCCGAGGAGCGGGTCGACTACGCCCGCATGTCGCCGGCCGAGCTCTCCGCCACCCTGCGCCGGCTGGAGCAGCGGATGTACAAGCACGCCCAGGATCTGGAATTCGAGGAGGCAGCACGTCTGCGCGACGAGATCCATCGCATCAAGGAGCAAGGGTTGATCGCCTGAGGGCACTCGCCTGGTCGGTTCGCCGTGCAGGAGCGGCAGTCGTGATCGCGAGAGCCGAGGGCTGAGTCAACCGGCGTCAGAGGCTGGGGAGGGCATCGACTGGCCGCGGCGAAAGCCGCTCCTGGAGTGTCCGGGGCCTGTGAAACGTTTGCGGGCGCCGAAGTGCCGGTCGTTGTTTCCGGCCCCCGGGTTCTGCTATAGTGCGCGCCCCTCGGGGGGCGGTTAGCTCAGCGGTAGAGCACTACCTTGACATGGTAGGGGTCACAGGTTCGAACCCTGTACCGCCCACCACCCGATACGCCGAGACGGCGCAGCTCACCGGCTGCGCCGTTTTCGTTCGGGCCGGGGCCGTTGACAGCGCCCGGGCGGGCGCTTAGGTTTGTCGATGTTGCGCTGCGGTATGGTGCCGCGGCGGCGAAGCTGAAGGTGGCCGGCGGGCAACCGCGGGTCGAGTGTGCGACATGAGGACTACCACGCCCCGGTGAACGTCACGGCGCAGGGCCAGTCCGCTCGCATGCAGCGAGCACTTCGAGGGGCGCCCGGCGCCCTTTTTTGTTGCCTGCGACAGTCTTTCCCCCGATGCTGAATGCCTCTCCGCGCGCGGAGAGGGGAGCGCCGCAAATGATCGTCATCACGTTACCCGACGGCAGCCGCCGCGAATTCGACCACCCGGTCACGGTGCAGGAGCTGGCCGCCTCGATCGGTGCCGGCCTGGCCAAGGCCGCGCTGGCCGGCAAGGTCGATGGCCGGCTGGTCGACACCAGCCATCGCATCGAGCACGACGCCAGCGTCGAGATCGTCACCGACAAGCATCCCGACGCGCTGGAAATCGTCCGCCACTCCACCGCGCACCTGCTGGCACAGGCGACGCAGCGGCTGTTCCCGGACACCCAGGTCACCATCGGCCCGGTGGTGGACAACGGCTTCTATTACGACTTCGCGCGCAAGACACCGTTCTCGCCCGACGATCTGCAGAAGATCGAGGCGGAAATGAAGAAGATCGCCGCCGAAGGCCTGCCGGTGCGGCGCTCGCTGATGACGCGTGACGAGGCGATCAGGTTCTTCCGCGACAAGGGCGAGCACTACAAGGCCGAGATCATCGAGTCGATCCCGGCCGACGAGGAGCTGTCGCTGTATTCGCAGGGCGAGTTCACCGACCTGTGCCGCGGTCCGCACGTGCCCAGCACCGACAAGCTCAAGGCGTTCAAGTTGATGAAGGTGGCCGGCGCCTACTGGCGCGGCGACAGCAACAACGAGATGCTGCAGCGCGTCTACGGCACCGCCTGGCTGAACGAGAAGGACCTCAAGGCCTATCTGACGCAGCTGGAAGAGGCCGAAAAGCGCGACCACCGCAAGCTCGGCAAGCAGCTGGATCTGTTCCACCTGCAGGAGGAGGCGCCCGGTCTGGTGTTCTGGCACCCCAAGGGCTGGTCGGTGTGGCAGGTGGTCGAGCAGTACATGCGCAAGGTCTACCGCGACTCCGGCTACCAGGAGGTGCGCTGCCCGCAGATCCTGGACGTCAGCCTGTGGAAGCGCTCCGGCCACTGGGACAATTACCAGGAGAACATGTTCTTCACCGAGTCCGAGAAGCGGACCTACGCGGTGAAGCCGATGAACTGCCCGGGGCACGTGCAGATCTTCAACCACGGTCTGCACAGCTACCGCGACCTGCCGATCCGCTACGGCGAGTTCGGGTCCTGTCATCGCAACGAGCCTTCGGGCGCGCTGCACGGCATCCTGCGCGTGCGCGGCTTCACCCAGGACGACGGCCACATCTTCTGCACCGAGGATCAGATCGAGTCCGAGGTGACGGCCTTCCACCGGCAGGCGCTGGAGGTGTACCGCACGTTCGGTTTCGGCGAGCCCGCGATCAAGATCGCGCTGCGGCCGGAGTCGCGGCTCGGCGACGATGCCACCTGGGACAAGGCCGAGAACGCCCTGCGCGCCGCGCTGCGCTCGGCCGGCGTGGAGTGGGAGGAGCTGCCGGGCGAGGGCGCCTTCTACGGCCCGAAGATCGAGTACCACCTCAAGGACGCCATCGGCCGCACCTGGCAGCTCGGCACCATGCAGGTGGATTTCATGATGCCCGGCCGGCTCGGCGCCGAGTACGTCGATGAGCATTCGCAGCGCCGTCACCCGGTCATGCTGCACCGCGCCATCGTGGGCTCGATGGAGCGTTTCATCGGCATCCTGATCGAGAACTTCGCCGGCGCCTTCCCGGCCTGGCTGGCGCCGGTGCAGGCAGTGGTGATGAACATCACCGATGCCCAGGCCGAGTACGTGCGCGCGGTCGCAAAAGCCCTTTCAAATCAAGGCTTCCGGGTCGATTGCGATTTGCGGAACGAAAAAATCGGCTATAAAATCCGCGAACATACCCTGCAGAAAGTGCCGTATCTGCTCGTGGTCGGCGATCGCGAAAAGGAAAACGGCGCGGTTGCGGTGCGCACGCGGTCGGGCGAGGATCTCGGGACGATGTCCCTGGACGACTTCATCGCCCGCCTGCGCGGCGAATGTGGCCCGGCCGCCTGAGGCGGCCGGTGCGTTTCCCCTTCGGAGGATCGGCGAATCAGTACCGAAAAGCAGAATCGCAAGAACGGCGAGATCCGCGTGCCGCGCGTGCGCGTGATCGGCGAGGACGGCGAAATGATCGGCGTGCTCTCGCGCGACGAGGCATTGCGCATGGCGGAGGATGCGGGCCTCGACCTGGTCGAGATCCAGCCCAACGCCGACCCGCCGGTCTGCCGGATCATGGATTACGGCAAGTTCCGTTTCGAGCAGCAGAAGAAGGCCCAGGCGGCCAAGAAGAAGCAGAAGCAGGTCGAGCTCAAGGAGCTCAAGTTCCGCCCGGTCACCGACGTGGGCGACTACGAGATCAAGATGCGCAACCTGCGCCGCTTCATCGCCGAGGGCGACAAGGTCAAGGTCAACATCCGCTTCCGCGGTCGCGAGATGGCTCACCAGGAGCTGGGTCTGGCGATGGCGAAGAAGATCGAGGACGACCTGGGCGACGAGGTGATCATCGAGCAGCGCCCCCGCCTGGAGGGCCGCCAGATGATCATGATGATCGCCCCGAAGAAGAAATGAGGCGCCGCCCCGCGCAGGCGGGGCCCAGGTGGGCAAACCCCTTCATTTGCAGGGGGGGTGCCCTGCTGGCATAATGCGCGGCCCTCCCGGCCCCGGCCGGTGGGGGTTCTGGACCCGCCCGCGGCCTTGCATCGGCCGACGGGCCTACAAGCCGGAGCGGGCAGGATGGAAAGCGTGGCGTGAAGCCACCGCCCGGGCCAGTGACATAAATACCCTGAGGAAGATCGCCATGCCCAAGATCAAGACCAATCGGGCGGCGGCCAAGCGCTTCCGGAAGACCGCTTCCGGCAAGTACAAGTGCGGCCACGCCTTCAAGAGCCACATCCTCACCAAGAAGTCCACCGAGCGTAAGCGCAAGCTGCGCGGTGCGAACCACGTGCGCGCGGAAGACGCCGGCCGTCTGGACCGCATGCTGCCGTATCTCTGAGGAGGGCTGACCCATGGCACGAGTCAAGCGTGGCGTGACGGCGCGTCGTCGTCACAAGAAGATCCTGAAGCTCGCGAAGGGCTACTACAACGCCCGCCGCAAGGTTTTCCGCGTCGCCAAGCAGGCCGTCACCAAGGCGCAGCAGTACGCCTACATCGGCCGCAAGCAGCGCAAGCGCCAGTTCCGCGCCCTGTGGATCGTGCGCATCAACGCGGCCGCCCGCATGCACGGCCTGAGCTACTCCCGCCTGATGAACGGTCTGAAGAAGGCCAACATCCAGCTCGACCGCAAGGCGCTGGCCGACATCGCCGTGAACGACCTGGCCGCGTTCGGCAAGATCGCCGAGCAGGCCAAGAGCGCACTCGCGGCTTGACGCGGCTCCTTCCGCACAAGCCCGGTCATCCCTGGCCGGGCTTGCCACAAAAGCTCTGTGTCGTCGGCGACTGCGGTCGTTGACCCGCGTGGGGAAGGGCGCAAGTCCTTCCCCACGTTCGTTTCCGGACCTTGCCATTGCGTCACGTCGCTCCCGCCTTTGCGGGGGTGACGAGCCCCGAAGAGAGAGAATCGGCCTGCCCATGAGCGATCTCGACAGCCTCACCCGCGATGCCCTGGCCGGCATCGCCACCGCCGGCAGCCTCGACGCGCTGGACGCCCTGCGCGTGCAGTTGCTCGGCAAGCACGGCGCGGTCACCGGCCAGCTCAAGCAGCTCGGCCGCCTGCCGCCGGAACAGCGCAAGGCCGCCGGCGAGGCCGTCAACCGCGCCAAGGAGGCGATCGCCGAAGCCATCGCCACACGCCGCGCCGTGCTGGAGCAGGCCGCGCTCGAGGCGCGCCTGGCGGCCGAGCGCATGGACGTCACCCTGCCGGGCCGGCGTGGCCAGGTCGGCACGCTGCACCCGGTGACGCGCGCTGCCGAACGCATCGCCGAGATCTTCTCGCGTCTGGGTTACGAGCTGGACGATGGCCCGGAGATCGAGGACGACTGGCACAACTTCGAGGCGTTGAACTTTCCGCCGCACCACCCGGCGCGGGCGATGCACGACACCTTCTACTTCCCCGACGGCCGCCTGCTGCGCACCCACACCTCGCCGGTGCAGGTGCGCTACATGCGCGAGCGCAAGCCGCCGTTCCGGATGATCACCATCGGCAAGGTCTACCGCAGCGACTCCGACCAGACCCATTCGCCGATGTTCCACCAGATGGAAGGCCTGCTGATCGACCAGACCAGCACCTTCGCCGACCTCAAGGGCACGCTCAAGCAGTTCGTCGACGCCTTCTTCGAGCGCGACTTCGCGATGCGCTTCCGGCCCAGCTACTTCCCGTTCACCGAGCCTTCCGCCGAGGTCGACATCCGCTGGGATCGCGAGGACGGTTCCGAACGCTGGCTGGAGGTGCTCGGCTGCGGCATGGTGCACCCGAACGTGCTGCGCAACTGCGGGATCGACCCGGAGCGCTACAGCGGGTTTGCCTTCGGCATCGGCATCGAGCGCTTCGCCATGCTGCGCTACGGCGTGGGCGACCTGCGCAGTTTCTTCGAGAACGACGTGCGGTTCCTGCGTCAGTTCGCATGAACCACGGGAGTCGGACATCGGCCGCCGGCTGTGCGGGCTCGATCGGAAGGCGGTTGGGCGCCGCAACACGGCGGCAGTTTCCGATTCCAGATTTCCCATTTCCGATTTCCGGCAGTTGCCCATGAAATTTCCTGAAAGCTGGCTGCGCGAACATGTCACCGTCGCCGCATCGCGCGATGAACTCGCCGCGCGGCTGACCGCGATCGGTCTGGAGGTCGAAGAGATCACCCCGGTTGGCGGCGAGCTCGCCGGCGTGGTCGTCGCCGAGATCCTCGCCTGCGAAAAGCACCCAGAGGCCGACCGTCTCCAGGTGTGCCGGGTGGATGCCGGTGGTGAGGTGGTACAGATCGTCTGCGGCGCGCCGAATGCGCGCCCCGGCCTGAAAGCGCCGCTGGCCACCGTGGGTGCGACCCTGCCCGGCGGCATCGTCATCCAGGCGGCCAGGCTGCGCGGGGTGGAGTCGTTCGGCATGCTCTGCTCGGCGAAGGAGCTGGGCATCGACGCCGACGCTTCCGGGCTGATGGAGCTGCCGGCCGATGCGCCGGTGGGCCGGGCGCTCGCCGACTATCTCGGCCTGCCCGACGCCAGCATCGAGCTCAAGCTCACCCCCAACCGCGCCGACTGCTTCTCGGTGCGCGGCATCGCCTTCGACGTGGCGGCGGCGCTGGGGGCGCAGGTCAATGCGCTGGACATCGCGCCGGCCGCGATCGCCAGCGAAGACCGCCTCGAAGTGCGGTTGGACGCCGGCGCCGATTGCCCGCGTTACTGCGGCCGGGTGATCGAGGGCATCGATCCGAACGCCGCCTCGCCGCTGTGGCTGACCGAGCGCCTGAAGCGCTCGGGTCTGCGCCCGATCAGCCTGCTGGTGGATGTCACCAATTACGTGATGTTGGAGCTGGGCCAGCCGCTGCACGCCTTCGACCGCGACATGCTGCGCGGCCCGGTCGGCGTGCGTCGCGCCCGTGCCGGCGAGACGCTCAAGCTGCTCGACGAGCGCGACGTGGCGCTGGACGAGAACTTCCTGCTGATCACCGATGACGACCGGCCGGTGGCGCTGGCCGGCGTGATGGGCGGCTGGGACACCCGCGTCAGCGGCAACACCACGCGCGTTTTCCTGGAGAGCGCCCATTTCGCGCCGGCGGCGATCATCGGCCGCGCCCGCAAGCTGGGTATGCATACCGATGCCTCGCACCGCTTCGAGCGCGGTGTCGACCCGACGCTCCCGCGCCAGGCGCTGGAGCGCGCCACCGCGCTGATCCTCGAGATCGCCGGCGGCCGGGCCGGCCCGGTCAGCGAGGCCGTGCTGGCCGGGCACCTGCCGCAGCCGGCGCCGGTGCGGCTGCGTCGCGCCCGCCTGGCGCGCATCCTCGGCGTCACCGTGGCCGACGCCGAGGTCGAGCGCATCCTGCGCGCGCTCGGCCTGGGCGTCGAAGCCATGGCCGACGGCTGGGTGGTAACCCCGCCGCCGCGCCGCTTCGACATCGCCATCGAGGAGGATCTGATCGAGGAGGTCGTCCGCATCCACGGCTACGAGACGATCCCGACCAGCAAGCCGACCGGCGAGCTGCCGCTGGCGGTGCCCAGCGAGACCCGCCTCGGCGAGGGCGTGCTGCGCCGGCATCTGGCGACGCGCGACTTCCAGGAGGCGATCTGCTTCGCCTTCCTCGACCAGCGTGTGCTGGAGGCCTGGTCGCTGCAGGCCGGTGCGGTGACGCTGGCCAATCCGCTCAGCGCCGAGCTGGGCGTGATGCGCACCGCGCTGTTGCCCGGCCTGGTCGAGGCGCTGCGCCACAACCGCGCGCGCCAGCAGGTGCGGGTGCGGCTGTTCGAGCTGGGACGCGTGTTCCATGCCGGTGACGCGGCGCCGGTCGAGACCCGTCGCATCGCCGCCGTGGCCTGCGGCACGGCGGCGGCCGAGCAGTGGGGCGAGCCACGCCGCGAAGTCGACTTCTACGATCTGAAGGGCGAGGTCGAGAGCCTGCTGGCGCTCGGCGGCCGTGCGGGCGGCCTGCGTTTCGTGCCGGCGTCCGAGCCCTGGCTGCATCCTGGCCGTGCGGCCGAGGTGCTGTGCGACGGGCATCGCATCGGCTGGGTCGGCCACCTGCATCCGGCCCTGCTCAAGGCGCTGGATCTCGACGGGGAGGTGGTCGGCTTCGAGCTCGACCTGGATCCGCTTCAGGAGCGGCCACTGCCCAAGGCGCGGCCGCTGTCGCGCTTTCCGTCCGTCCGTCGGGATCTTGCGCTGGTCGTCCCGGAGGCCACCCCGTGGGAGGCGCTGGAAACCAGCCTGCGCGCCGCCCTGGGCGAACAGCTGCGCGAGGTGCTGGTCTTCGACCGCTATGTCGGCCCCGGTCTAGAAGCCGGGACAAAGAGTATCGCTATGGGCTTGATTTTGCAGGATGTCTCCCGCACGCTTACCGACCATGACGCCGACCGCGCCATGGCCGCCGCGGTGGCGGCCATGGAACGCGACTGCGGCGCCAGACTGAGAGGATGACATGGCGCTGACCAAGGCCGAGATGGCCGAACGCCTGTTCGAGGAAGTGGGTCTGAACAAGCGCGAGGCCAAGGAATTCGTCGATGCGTTCTTCGACGCGCTGCGCGAGGCGCTGGAGAACGGGCAGCAGGTCAAGCTGTCCGGCTTCGGCAACTTCGACCTGCGCAGGAAGAACCAGCGCCCGGGGCGCAACCCCAAGACCGGCGAGGAGATTCCCATCTCCGCCCGCACGGTGGTCACCTTCCGTCCCGGCCAGAAACTGAAGGAGCGCGTGGAAGCCTATGCTGGATCCGGGCAGTAACCGCGAACTTCCGCCGATCCCGGCGAAGCGCTACTTCACCATCGGTGAGGTCAGCGAGCTGTGCGACGTCAAGCCGCACGTCCTGCGCTACTGGGAGACGGAGTTCCCCAGCCTCAAGCCGGTCAAGCGGCGCGGCAACCGGCGCTATTACCAGCGCCACGACGTGCTGATGATCCGCCAGATCCGCGGTCTGCTGTACGAGCAGGGCTACACCATCGGCGGCGCGCGCCAGCGCCTGGAAGGCGAAGCGGGACGCTCGGAGGCCAGCCTGTCCGCCCAGATCGTGCGGCAAGTGCGGATGGAGCTGGAGGAAGTCCTCCAGCTGCTCAAGCGGTGACGGCGCGCTCCACGCGCGGGCGAATACGCGTATAATCCGCGTCCTTCCGGCGTCGGCCGGAAGCGGCAAGTCTTCGGGGCGTAGCGCAGCCTGGTAGCGCACCAGCATGGGGTGCTGGGGGTCGTGAGTTCGAATCTCACCGTCCCGACCAATTCATGGAATGCACGGGAGCCGAAGCGGTGACGCTTCGGCTCCCTGCGTTTCAGACGGGTCCGCGCACCCGCGCGGACGCGAGCGGACGTGTCGTCGGGTCCGACTGTTAAACTGCATCTCTTTTCCCGATGCCGGATCCGAGCCCCATGCGCGAGCTGTACCCCGAGATCGAGCCTTTCGACAGCGGCATGCTGACGGTCGACGACCGCCACACGATCTATTACGAACAGTGTGGGAATCCCGCCGGCAAGCCGGTGGTGATCCTGCACGGCGGGCCGGGGGCGGGCTGCAGCGCGAAGATGCGGCGCTTCCACGATCCCGAGGCTTACCGCATCGTGCTGTTCGACCAGCGTGGTGCGGGCCGCTCGACGCCGCATGCCGATCTGGTCGACAACACCACCTGGCACCTGGTGTCGGACATCGAGAGGTTGCGCCAGCATCTCGGGATCGCGCGCTGGCAGGTGTTCGGCGGTAGCTGGGGCTCGACACTGGCGCTGGCCTATGCGCAGGCGCACCCG
>JBEQAM010000035.1:0-11769 GCA_041640375.1 Rehaibacterium sp.
ATGCCTCGCCGAATCCGGAGGCTCCGGCTTTCGTCAAGGTCGGCCAGACCGTCAAGGCCGGCGACACGCTGGGGATCATCGAGGCGATGAAGATGTTCAACCCGATCGAGGCCGACGTCTCCGGCACCGTCACCGCCATCCTGGTCGAGAACGGCCAGCCGGTGGAGTTCGACGAGCCGATGTTCGTGATTTCCTGAGAGCCGGGAACCGGGAGTCGGCAGCCGGAAACCGGAAGAACGCGTCGCTGACGCCCGCCCTCCGGCTACCGGCTAGCGGTTACCGGTTACCGTGGTCGAAACGCCACAGGACGCCCTTTCAATGCTGGACAAAGTCGTCATCGCCAACCGCGGCGAAATCGCGCTGCGCATCCTGCGCGCCTGCCACGCGCTCGGCATCAAGACCGTGGCGGTGCACTCCACCGTCGACCGCAACCTCAAGCACGTCGCCATGGCCGACGAGTCGGTGTGCATCGGCCCGCCGCCGTCGGCGCAGAGCTACCTCGACATCCCGGCGATCATCGCCGCCGCCGAGGTCACCGACGCCCAGGCCATCCACCCCGGCTACGGCTTCCTCTCGGAGAACGCCGACTTCGCCGAGCGTGTGGAGCAGTCCGGTTTCATCTTCATCGGACCGAAAGCCGACACCATCCGCCTGATGGGCGACAAGGTCGAGGCGATCAAGGCCATGAAGGCGGCCGGCGTGCCCTGCGTGCCCGGCTCCGGCGGCCCGCTCGGCGACGACCCGGCCGAGAACGCGCGCATCGCCGAGCAGATCGGTTACCCGGTGATCGTCAAGGCCGCCGGCGGCGGCGGCGGCCGCGGCATGCGCGTGGTGCACACCGCCGCCGCGCTGCACAACGCCATCGTCACCACCCGCTCCGAGGCCAAGGCCGCGTTCGGCAACGACATGGTGTACATGGAGAAGTTCCTGGAGAACCCGCGCCACGTGGAGATCCAGGTGCTCGCCGACGGCCAGGGCAACGCGATCCATCTGGGCGAGCGCGACTGCTCGATGCAGCGCCGCCACCAGAAGGTGGTCGAGGAGGCGCCCGCGCCCGGCATCACCGAGGCGCAGCGCGCCGAGATCGGCAAGGTCTGCGTCGAGGCCTGCCTGCGCATCGGCTACCGCGGCGCCGGCACTTTCGAGTTCCTCTACGAGGATGGGCGCTTCTACTTCATCGAGATGAACACCCGCATCCAGGTCGAGCACCCGGTCACCGAGATGGTCACCGGCATCGACCTGGTGCGCGAGCAGCTGCTGATCGCCGCCGGCCACAAGCTGTCGATCCGGCAGGAGGACGTGGTGCTGCGCGGCCACGCCATCGAGTGCCGCATCAACGCCGAGGACCCGGACACCTTCATGCCCTGCCCCGGCCTGATCAAGCACTTCCACGCCCCCGGCGGCCCTGGCGTGCGCGTCGACAGCCACATCTACGAGAGCTACCGGGTGCCGTCGAACTACGACTCGATGATCGGCAAGCTCATCGTCCACGGTGCCGACCGCGCCCAGGCCATCGCCCGCATGCGCGTGGCGCTTTCGGAGATGGTGATCGACGGCATCAAGACCAACATCCCGCTGCAGCAGCGCATCATGGCCGACCGCGGCTTCCAGCAGGGCGGCATGAACATCCACTACCTGGAAAAGCGCCTGAAGGAGCAGAAGGAGAAGGCGATCGGGCTGGGCTAAACTCCAACCGTCGCCGCACCCTCGCGCCGGAACGCCGGAGTACGCGCATGAACGACAAGCCGTTGTACGTGCATGCCGAATGGGATGCCGAGGCGCGCGTGTGGTTCGCCACCTCGAACGACGTGCCCGGCCTCGCCACCGAGGCCGACACGGTCGAGGCGCTGGTGGCCAAGCTGGAGACGATGATCCCGGAGCTGCTCGCGGCCAACGGCGCGGCGGTCGAAGGCGATATTTCCTTCGAGCTGCTGGCCCACCGCTTCGACCACGTCCGCCCGGCCGCCTGATGGTCGAGAGCTACACCGACGCGCTGAATTGATTGCTGCGCGACGCCGGCTGCGAGTTCATTCGCCACGGACGCAGCGACCACGAGATCTGGCGCTCGCCGCTCACCGGCATGCGCTTCGTGGTCGACGGGAAGATCTAATCCCGCCACGCCGCCAATGCCGTGCTCCGGCAGGCGGGTCTTCCCAAGGCTTTCTGACGGACAAGAGCATCGTCTGATACACGACGCCAGCGAGTAGGGAGTAGCCCGGATGAAGGCGCGCAGCGCCGCAATCCGGGAACCCGTGCCACGGATTCCGCTTCGCTGCATCCGGGCTACTTCACTTGCCTCACCCATCGATCCGATTCCAAACCGACGCTACCGTGCCCTACCTCGAACTCTCCCTGCACTGCCGCGAATCCGACCAGCCGCGCGTCGAGGCTGCGCTGGAGGACATCGGCGCGCTCTCGGTCACGCTGATGGACGCCGAGGCGGAAACGCCGAACGAACGAGCGATCCTCGAACCCGGCGTCGGCGAGACGCCGCTGTGGGCGACGATCACGGTCACCGCGCTGTTCGAGCACGGCACCGACCAGGATGCGGTGCTGGCGGCGCTGGAAGCCTTCGACGACGGGCTGGACCTGTCCTCGGCGCGCTTCCGCGACGTCGCCGACCAGGACTGGGAACGCGCCTGGCTGGACCAGTTCACGCCGATGCGCTTCGGCACGCGCACCTTCATCGTGCCGTGGAACCACGCGCTGCCCGACGAGGCGAACGCGCCCGACGCCGCGGTGGTGCGGCTCGATCCCGGCCTGGCCTTCGGCTCGGGTACGCACCCGACCACGGCACTGTGCCTGGCGTGGCTGGATTCGCTCGACCTGCGCGGCCAGGCCGTGCTCGACTTCGGCTGCGGCTCGGGCATCCTCGCGCTGGCCGCGCTCAAGCTCGGCGCGGCGCGCGCGGTCGGCGTGGACAACGACCCGCAGGCGCTGATCGCCACCCGCGACAACGCCGAACGCAACGGCGTTGCCGAACGGCTGACGGTGTGCCAGCCGGAGCAGGCACCGCCGGCGAGCTATCCGGTGGTGGTCGCCAACATCCTCGCCTCCGCGCTCGACGCGCTGGCTGCGCAGCTCGCCGCGTGCACCACGGCGGGCGGCGTCATCGCGCTGTCGGGCATCCTCGCCGGCCAGGAAGCGCCATTGCTGGAGCGCTACGGCGAGTGGTTCGAGGAGCTCTCCGTGGCGCGGCAGGAAGACTGGATCCGCATCACCGGCCGTCGGCGCGGCTGAGCGCCACCGGCGTAGAATCGCCGCATGGCCGATCCGTACTCCAACCGCGACCCGCCGACTTCCGACGACGCCGAGTCGCCCGACCAAGGCGACCTGTTCGGCAGCGCAGCCAAGCCACCGGGAAAGCGCACCGCCTCGCCGAGCTTCGCCACTGCCACGCCCGCCCCACCCCGGCGGCAGGGGCGGCTGTGGCTGCTGGTGGCGGCACTCGCCGTGGCGCTGCCGGCACAGTCGATCCTCGCCGAACGCGACCGTCTCGCCGCCGACGCACGCTGGCGGCCGTGGCTGCTCGAAACCTGCGACCTGCTCGGCTGCACGCTGCCGCCCTGGCGCGAGCCGTCCGCCTTCCGCGTCACCGCGCGCGAGGTGCGGCCGCATCCGTCGGTCCCCGGCGCCCTGCTGATCACCGCCACCTTCCGCAACGACGCGATCTACGCCCAGCCCTGGCCGTGGCTGGAACTGCGCCTGCAGGACCTCGACGGCCGCGACGTGGCGATGCGGCGCTTCGCGCCGACCGAATACCTCGGCGCCGCACCGGCCAGCCCGCTGATCGCCCCCGACCAGTCCGCCAACCTCACGCTGGAAGTGCTCGATCCCGGCCGTGCCGCGATCGCTTTCGCGTTCGATTTCCGCTGAGCCTCGGCGCCACCCGTGGGCGGCGAAAAATTTCCGCGCCCGCTCAGGGGTTTGCGCAGGCATTGGCATGCCGTCCGACGAAGCGGGTAGACTGCCCTCCCTTCGATCCACGCGCGAAGGCCAGCACCGGAAGCTGAGAAGAACATCGGAGTCGCCCCGACGTGAATGCCCTCTTCGCCCTGCGCTCGGACAGCCCGAGCGCCGTCGCCACACAGCCCGCCCTGCGCGAACAGGTCGCCGTCGCCGTACGCCGCTACCTGGCCGACCTGGGCGGCAACATGCCCGACGACCTCTACGACGTGGTGATGCGCGAAGTCGAAACGCCGCTGCTCGCGGAAGTGATGCGCCACTACGGCGGCAACCAGAGCCGCGCCGCCGCCGCGCTCGGCATCAACCGCGCCACGCTGCGCAAGAAGCTCCGGCATTACGGGCTGGGTTGAGGGCCGGGAGTCGGGCCTCGGAGAAAAGCGTCACATCGCCGTCATTCCCGCGAAAGTGGGAATCCAGAGCCTCCTGTACCACGCAAGGCGCAACGTTGCTGGCCTTCCGCCTGCGTGGGAATGACGGCCCGGTTCGCCAGCGCGCGCCTCGCGCGCGCCGTATCGGAAACCACCAGCGAACCGGGCCATCCGTCACCGGTATAATCCGCGCCTTTTCCGGGGTGCCCGCGATGACCGCCGACCGCCAGCCCGCCGACCGCATCCGGATCGGCCGCGCATTGCTTTCCGTCTCCGACAAGACCGGCCTGCTCGAACTGGCCCGCGCGCTGGCCGCGCGCGGCGTGCAGCTGCTCTCCACCGGCGGCACCGCGCGCGCGCTGCGCGAGGCGGGCCTGACGGTGACCGACGTGAGCGAGGTCACCGGCTTCCCCGAGATCATGGACGGCCGCGTCAAGACCCTGCACCCGAAGGTGCACGGCGGCCTGCTCGGCCGCGCCGGCACCGACGATGCGGTCATGGCTGAGCACGGCATCGCGCCGATCGACCTGCTGGTGCTGAACCTGTACCCGTTCGAGCAGGTCACCGCGCGCGCCGACTGCACGCTCGAGGAGGCGATCGAGAACATCGACATCGGCGGCCCGGCGATGCTGCGCGCGGCAGCCAAGAACTGGGACCGGGTCGCGGTGCTCACCGACCCGGCGCAATATTCGGCCGCGCTGGAAGAACTCGCAGCCAACGACGGCGCGCTCACGCGCAAGACCCGTTTCGCGCTGTCGGTCGCCGCCTTCAACCGCGTCGCGCAGTACGACGCCGCGATCGGCAACTACCTCTCCAGCATCGACCTCGACGGCCCGCGCGCGCAGTTCCCGGCCCAGCAGCACGGCAATTTCGTCAAGGTGATGGACCTGCGCTACGGCGAGAACCCGCACCAGCAGGCTGCCTTCTACCGCGACCTGCGGCCGGCACCCGGCACGCTGGCCACCTTCCGCCAGCGCCAGGGCAAGGAATTGAGCTTCAACAACCTCGCCGACAGCGATGCCGCGTGGGAGTGCGTGCGCCAGTTCGAACGCCCGGCCTGCGTGATCGTCAAGCACGCCAACCCCTGCGGCGTGGCCGAAGCGGCCGACATCGGCGCCGCCTACGAGCTCGCCTGGGCCACCGACCCGACCTCGGCCTTCGGCGGCATCATCGCCTTCAACCGCCCGCTCGATGCGGCCACCGCCAAGACTCTGGTCGAGCGCCAGTTCGTCGAGGTCATCATCGCTCCGGCCATCGACGCCGAGGCGCTGGCGGTCACCGCAAAGAAGCCCAACGTGCGCGTGATCGAAATCCCGCACGGCGACGGCCGCAACAGCATCGACATCAAGCGCGTCGGCTCCGGCCTGCTCATGCAGACCGCCGACATCCGCGAGGTGACGCGCGACGAGCTCAGGGTGGTCACCCGGCGCGCGCCCGGCGAGGCCGAGCTCGCCGACCTGCTGTTCGCCTGGCGCGTGGCCAAGTACGTCAAGTCCAACGCCATCGTGTATGCCAGGGACGGCCGCACCGTCGGCGTCGGCGCCGGCCAGATGAGCCGCGTGGTGAGCGCGAAGATCGCCGGCATGAAGGCCGAGGAGGCGGGCTTGGCCGTGCCGGGCAGCGTGATGGCTTCCGACGCTTTCTTCCCCTTCCGCGACGGCATCGACGCCGCCGCCGCCGCCGGCATCCGCGCCGTCATCCAGCCCGGCGGCTCGATGCGCGACGCCGAGGTGATCGCCGCCGCCGACGAGCACGGCATGGCGATGGTGTTCACCGGCATCCGCCACTTCAGGCATTGATGCCGGAATTGGGGATTCGGGATTCGTTGCGGACGCGGCGGACGCCGCTTCAGCAAGGGCAGGATGCCCGCCGCTCTTCCGGGGCCCCTGAGCGGCGGCGGGCGCGCGGAGGTGAGTCCGAAGGATCGCCGGCAGGGATGCCGGCGACGTTTGCGCCGGCACAGGATGTGCCGTCGCAAACGCCCGCAGCGCGACCGCGCACCTTTCGGACAGGAAGTCCGAAAGGCGCCGATCCGGGGTGCCCTTTCTTTTGGTTACCTTTTCTTTGGGCAAGCAAAGAAAAGTAACCCGGCCGCCGGCAGGCGGACGGAACATCCGGCCTGAAAGGCCGGCCAAGTCGCGAAGCTGACAGCAGAAGGCAACACCATCCCCACCCCAGCCCTCCCCTTGAAGGGGAGGGAGTAAAAAGCCAACGGCATGAAGTTCCCGTCCCGGCTGGAGTGAAGGCAACGAGGAAGCAAAGCATGAAGATTCTCGTCATCGGTTCCGGCGGCCGCGAGCACGCCCTGGCCTGGAAGCTCGCGCAGTCCCCGCGCGTGGATGAAGTGCTGGTCGCCCCCGGCAACGCCGGCACGGCGCGAGAGACCAAGTGCCGCAACGTCGATATCGGCGCGACCGACATCGATGGCCTGCTGGCGCTGGTGAAGGCCGAAGGCGTGGCGCTGACCGTGGTCGGCCCCGAGGCGCCGCTGGTGGCCGGCATCGTCGACCGCTTCCGCGCCGAGGGACGGCGCATCTTCGGGCCGACCGCGGCCGCGGCGCAGCTCGAGGGCAGCAAGGCCTTCGCCAAGGACTTCCTCGCCCGCCACGGCATCCCGACCGCGCACTACGCGGTGTTCACCGAGGTCGAGCCGGCCATCGCCCATCTCCGCGAGAAGGGCGCGCCGATCGTCGTCAAGGCCGACGGCCTGGCCGCCGGCAAGGGCGTGATCGTGGCGACGACGCTGGCCCAGGCCGAAGCCGCCGTGCGCGACATGCTCGCCGGCAACGCCTTCGGCCGCGCCGGCGCGCGGGTCGTGATCGAGGAGTGCCTCGTCGGCGAGGAAGCCAGCTTCATCTGCATGGTCGACGGCACCCATGCGCTGCCGATGGCCACCAGCCAGGACCACAAGCGCGTGGGCGACGGTGACACCGGCCCCAACACCGGCGGCATGGGCGCCTACTCGCCGGCGCCGGTGGTCACGCCCGAAGTGCACGAACGCATCCTGCGCGAGGTGGTGATGCCGACCGTGCGCGGCATGGCGGCCGAGGGACATCCGTTCACCGGCTTCCTCTACGCCGGCCTGATGATCGATGCCAGCGGCGCGCCCAAGGTGATCGAGTTCAACGTGCGCTTCGGCGACCCGGAGACGCAGCCGGTGATGCTGCGGCTGAAGTCCGACCTGCTGGAGCTGGTCGAAGCCGCGCTCGACGGCCGCCTCGATGCCGTGCAGGCGCTCTGGGATCCGCGTCCGTCGCTGGGCGTGGTGATGGCGGCGCAACACTATCCGGGCACGCCGAAGCTCGGCGACGTCATCCATGGTCTGGATGCCGCACCGATCGAGGGCAGCAAGGTCTTCCACGCCGGCACCAGGCTCGACGCCGCGGGCCGCGTGGTCACCGCCGGCGGTCGCGTGCTCACCGTGTGTGCGCTCGGCGACAGCGTGGCCGCTGCGCAGGCGCGCGCCTATGCGGCGGTCGCGCGGATCGCCTGGGAGGGCGAGTTCCACCGCCGTGACATCGGCTGGCGGGCGATCGCCCGCGAGCGGGGCTGAGCCCCTCCGTGCGCGGGCGCGGCCCACCAGGCCGCTCCTGTACCGTCCTCGGCTTTGCTAGGCTCCGCCGACCGATTCGCGCAGAGCCAGCCGCATGGCGAGCAACCAGTTCACCCTGCTGAAGCAGCGCCGTTTCCTGCCGTTCTTCCTCACCCAGGCGCTGGGCGCGTTCAACGACAACGTCTTCAAGAACGCGCTCGTGATCATGATCGCGTTCAAGGTTGCCGGGCTGAGCAGCGACGACATCAACTTCTGGTCCAACCTCGCCGCCGGGCTGTTCATCCTGCCGTTCTTCCTGTTCTCGGCCAACGCCGGGCAGTGGGCGGAGAAATTCGAGAAATCGGCCTCGATCCGTCGCATCAAGCTGCTCGAGATCTTCATCATGGGCATGGCGGCGGTCGGCTTCTGGCTGGAGTCGCTGCCGTTCCTGCTCGGCGTGCTGTTCCTGATGGGCCTGCAGAGCACGCTGTTCGGGCCGATCAAGTATTCGATCCTGCCGCAGCACCTCCGACCCGAGGAGCTGGTCGGCGGCAATGCGCTGGTCGAGGCCGGCACCTTCCTGACCATCCTGCTCGGCACCCTGCTCGGCGGCGTGCTGATGGCCGGCTTCGACCACGGCCCGCTGCTGGTGTCGGCGGCGGTGATCGTGTTCGCCGTGCTCGGCTGGTGGGCCAGCCGCGGCATCCCCGAGGCGCCGCCGACCGCGCCCGACCTCCGGCTCAACTGGAACCCGCTGACCGAGACGGTGCGCAACCTGGGCTTCCTGCGCGGCAACCGCACCGTCCTCAACGCCGTGCTGGGCGTGAGCTGGTTCTGGTTCTTCGGCGCGGTCTTCCTCGCCCAGTTGCCGAACTACACCAAGGAATTCCTCGGCGGCAACGAGCAGGTCGCGCCGCTGGTGCTGACACTGTTCTCGCTCGGCATCGGCGCCGGCTCGCTGCTGTGCGAGAAGCTCTCCGGACGGCGCGTCGAGATCGGCCTGGTGCCGCTGGGCGCGATCGGCCTGACCGTGTTCGGCGTCGACCTGTATTTCGCCCGGCCGGAGGAGGCGCTGGTGAAGGGCATGGGCGCGATCGAGTTCCTGCAGGCGCCGGGCAGCCTGCGGGTGGTGGCCGACCTGCTGTTGATCGGCCTGTTCGGTGGTTTCTACATCGTGCCGCTGTACGCGCTGATCCAGACCCGCGCCGAGCGCGGCAAGCTCGCGCGCATCATCGCCGCCAACAACATCCTCAACGCGCTGTTCATGGTCGCCTCGGCGGCGATGGCGATCGTCCTGTTCGCCGCCGGCCTCACCATCCCGCAGGTGCTGCTGGTGACGGCCGTGCTCAATGCGCTGGTGGCGGCGTACATCTTCACGCTGGTGCCCGAGTTCCTGATGCGCTTCCTGAGCTGGGGCCTGGTGAGCCTGCTGTACCGCATCCGCGTGGACGGCACCGAGCGGATTCCCGACGAGGGGCCGGCGCTGGTGGTATGCAACCACGTCAGCTACATGGACGCGCTGATCGTCGGCGGCTGCGTGAAGCGGCCGATCCGCTTCGTGATGTACCACAAGATCTTCCGCATCCCGGTGCTGAGCTGGATCTTCCGCACCGCGCGCGCCATCCCGATCGCGCCGGCGAAGGAAGACCCGGCGCTGATGGAGCGCGCCTTCGCCGAGATCGACGCCGCGCTGGCGGCCGGCGAGGTGGTGGGCATCTTCCCGGAGGGCGCGCTCACCGCCGATGGCGAGATCGCGCCGTTCCGCGGCGGCGTCGAGCGCATCCTCGCGCAACGCCCGGTGCCGGTGCTGCCGGTGGCCCTGCGCGGCATGTGGGAGAGCATGTGGAGCCGGCGCGACTCGGTGCTGCGCCGCGCCCGCCTGCCGCGGCGCTTCCGCGCCCATGTCGAGGTGGTCGCCGCCGAGCCGGTGCCCGGCGAGCAGGCCACCGCGAGCACGCTGGAGACGATGGTACGCGCCCTGCGCGGTGCGGCCGCCTGATCGCCGATCAGCCGACCCAGCCGGCCAGCACGAACAGCGCCAGCACGGCCAGCCACAGCAGCAGGATGCGCCAGACCAGGCTCATCGCGTCGCGCAGTTCGAGCAGGGCCGGCGGCGCCGGCCGGGCTTCGCCGCCGGCATCGATGATGTAGGCATCCTCCTCGGCCAGCTCACAGTCGACGCTGGCGCGCGCGGCGGCGGCAAGAAAATCGGCGTCCAGCCGTGCGCCGCCGGCATGCGACTCGCGCCAGGCGGTGAACACGGTGTCGAAGTTGGCCACCAACGCCAGCGCGAAGGTCATCAGCTGCGCCACCGGCCAGTTCAGCAGCGCCAGCAGCCACTGCGCGCCCTCGCTCTGCGCCGCGGGGAGCGCCTGGCGGGTTTCGCCTTCGGCGGCGAGCGCGACCAGGCGGTAGCCGAGCGCGCCGACCGGCCCCAGCAGCAGGAACCAGAACAGCACGCCGAACCAGCGCCGCAGCGCACCGAGAAAGACCGCCTCGACCAGCGCCGGCCCTTCCAACGATGGCGTACCACCGGCCGGATGCAGGTGCGCGGCGGCGGCGCGCTTGCTGTCGACGTCGGGCGCCTCGATCACCGCCTCGACGTCCAGATCCAGATCACGCGGCCCCCAAGCGTAGAACAGCACGGCCACCGCGAACACGAAGCCGGGCAGTCCATAGACGCGACCGGCGAGCGCGAGCTGGAACAGCCCGAGCAGCGCCAGCACCACACCCAACGTCAGCAGCAGCCCCCAGCGACCGCGCCAGAAGGCGCTGTCGCCGAGCTGTGCGTCCAGCCAGCGCGCCCAGCCGGAGAACCACTCGTAGCGGCGCAGCGCGGTCAGCGGTTGCGCGGCATGGCCGAGCAGCAGGGCCAGGACGACAGCGATCAGGGTGGCGGACATGCGTTCCTCTACCGCGGCGCGTGCGGCTCCCCCGAGCCGCTTCGCCGCCGATTCTAGCCCGCAACGCCCGCCAGGGGCGCGGCGGCGCTCATTGCTCGGCCAGCCAGGCGTCGATCAGGCTGCGCGCGATCGAGATGCGCGAGGACAGGCGCAGGCGACCGGCGGCGACCTCGCGGCGGATGTCGTCGGCGCTGAACCAGCGCGCGTCCTCCAGTTCGCGGCCGACCCGCGGCGGCATGCATTCGGCCTGGGCGCGGAAGCCGAGCATCAGCGTGCCCGGGAACGGCCACGGCTGCGAGGCGATGTAGCGGCAGGCGCCGGCGACGATGCCGGCCTCCTCGGCCAGCTCGCGACGGGCGGCATCCTCCAAGCTCTCCCCCGGCTCGACGAAGCCGGCGATCAGCGAGTACTGCCCGGCCGGCCAGTTCGGCTGCCGGGCGAGCAGAACACGCCCTTCGGACTCGGCCAGCACGATCACCGCCGGGTCGGTGCGCGGGTAGTGTTCCAGCCCGCAATTCGCGCACTGGGCGAGGTGACCGCCGCGCGCGAATGCGAGCCGATGGCCGCAGGCCGGGCAGAAGCGGCTGCGGCGCTGCCACAGGCCGAGCGCGCGGGCATAGGCGAACAGGCCGGCCTCGAACGGTGAGAAGCGCGCGCCGGCGCTGCGCAGGTCGATCCAGTGCGGCCAGCCCGCCGGGTCGACACCGAGCGCGAACCAGGGGGTGCCACCGGACAGACCGAGGAAAGTGGCCTGGGCGAGGCCGTCGGCGAACTCGCGGCCCGACGCCAGCGCCAACCCCTCGCCATCCTCGCGTGCCGCGGCATGGCCTTCGGGGTCGAGCCGGATGACCCGCGCCTGCGCCCACAGTGCCGCCAGCGCGGCGGCGTCCTCGCGCAGGTGCTCGGCGCGATCCAGCGGCAGCCCGGCGAACAGCTGCGCGGTCGGCGTGGGGGTCACGGCGGCGGCCTCAGACGGTGAATGAGCTGCCGCAGCCGCAGG
>JBEQAM010000036.1:0-11510 GCA_041640375.1 Rehaibacterium sp.
GCCGCTGGCCGGACGCGGGCGAAAGCGGGCAACGCGCGGGCGATGGCCGCGGCGGACGACCGCGCGGACAGGGCGGACACCCGGACATCGCAGAACATCCATTCCTAATCAATCAGTTGCGAGTGGCACGAAGTCTGCATCGGGAGGGCAGTCCCCACCGCCTGCCGCCCCATGATCCGCGACACCTCCGCCCAGGACCGCCAGCTCGCCGCGCCGTCGACCGCCACGCGCCGCAACAGGCTGATCCTCGCCGCCGCCGGCGGTCTGCTGCTGGTGCTGCTGGCCGGCTCGGTGCTCGACCGCGGCAGCGGCATGAGCGAGGCGGTGCTGGAGAACGCGCTGGTGCCGTTCTATTCGACCAAGCGCAGCGGCACCGGGCTGGGCCTGGCGCTCAGCCGCGAGATCGTCGAGGCCCACGGCGGCCGCATCGCGCTCAGCAACCGCGACGGCGGTGGGCTGTGTGTCGCGCTGACCTTGCCGCCATAGGCGCGGCGGACACCGCGGCCAGCTCTTCAGCCACGGATCTGCGCGGATCCACGCGGATCGAACAATCAATGCTTCTCGTTCATCCACGCCGATCCGTGGCCAAGACTTCTGTCGGACGCTGGTCGCGGGGCTGGCGCGCCGCTCAGGACTTCTTCTTCGGCCGCTGCCAGCCGGGTACCGTCACCTGCCTGGCGCGGGCGACGGTGAGCTGGCCCGCGGGCGCGTCCTTGCCGATCACCGAGCCAGCGCCAATGGTGGCATCCGCGCCGATCGTCACCGGCGCCACCAGTGCGCTGTTGGAGCCGATGAAGGCACCGTCGCCGATGACCGTCGTCGACTTGTTCACGCCGTCGTAGTTGCAGGTGATGGTGCCGGCGCCGATGTTCACCCGCGCGCCGATTCGCGCGTCGCCGAGGTAGCTCAAGTGGTTGGCCTTGCTGCCTTCGCCCAGCCGCGCCTGCTTGGTCTCGACGAAGTTGCCGATGTGCACGCCGCTGGCCAGCTCGGTGCCCGGCCGCAATCGTGCGAACGGACCGATCGTGCAGGGGCCGAGCGTGGTCACGCCATCGAGATCGCAATGCGCCTGCACCACGGTGCCGGCGGCGAGTCGCGCGTTGCGGATGCGGGTGAACGGCCCGATGCGCACGCCGTCGCCGAGCGACACCTCGCCTTCGAGGATCACGTCGACGTCGAGCTCGACATCGCGCCCGACCTGCACGCGGCCGCGCAGGTCGAAGCGCGCCGGGTCGGCGAAACGCACGCCTTCCGCGCACAGCGCGCGGGCGGCGCGGCGCTGGTAGTGACGCTCCAGTGCGGCCAACTGCCAGGGGTCGTTGGCGCCCTCGGTCTCGACCGGATCGGCGCAGGGGATCGCTGCGGCCGGGCGCCCTTCCGCTGCCGCCAGTGCGAAGACGTCGGTGAGGTAGTACTCGCCCTGAGCGTTGTCGTTGCGCACCGCCGCCAGCCAGCCTTTCAGCCGCGCCGCGTCGGCGCAGACGATGCCGGTGTTGATGGTGCGCAGGGCGCGCTGCGTTTCGTTCGCGTCCTTGTGCTCTACGATGGCGGCGACATGACCGGTGGCGTCGAGCACGACCCGGCCGTAACCGGCGGGGTCGGCCGGTTCGGCGGTGAGCACGGCGAGCGGCTCGGTGACGTCGAGCAGCGCCCGCAGCGTCTCGGCGCGGATCAACGGCACGTCACCGTACAGCACCAGCACCCGCGCGCCGTCGGGTACGGCCGGCAGCGCCTGCTGTACGGCATGGCCGGTACCGAGCTGGCGCGCCTGTTCGGCCCAGTGCAGGTCGAGCTGACCGGCGAAGGCTTCGCGCACCTGCGCGCCGCCGTGGCCGAACACGACATGGATACCGGCCGGCGCCAGCGCCCGTGCGGCGTCGATCACGTGCGCCAGCATCGGCCGCCCCGCCACCGGCTGCAGCACCTTGGGCTGGGCGGATTTCATGCGCTTGCCCTCGCCGGCGGCGAGGATGACGACATGCAGCGCTGCGCTCATGGAGTCCTCCCTGTCGTGGCCGGGAATTGTAAGGCCACGCACACCGGCATGAGCCAGACGGTAGGATGCGCCTTCCCCGCCACATCTTCCGCCGCATGAAGCGACTCATCCGCCAGGGCGCCGGTTTTCTGGTCGTCGGCCTGGTGCAGCTCGCCATCGACTGGGCGCTGTTCGTCGCCCTGACCGCCGCCGGCATGGCCGTGGTGCCGGCCAACCTGCTGGCGCGGGTGAGCGCGGCCTGTCTGGGCTTCTGGCTCAACGGCCGTTACACCTTCGCCGAGCGCGGGCAACCGCGCCTGGGCGGACATCGCTTCGCCCGTTTCGCGCTGGTCTGGATCGCCCTCACCGCGGCGAGCACACTCGGCATGGAGGCGGTGGCCCGGCTGCTCGGCCTGCACTGGGCCTGGCTGACCAAACCGATCGTCGACGGCGGGCTGGCGGCGCTCAGCTTCGTGCTGCTGCGGCACTGGGTGTACCGCTGAGCACCGGACGACGAACGCCGGCGCGAGGCCGGCGTTCGAGGTCCACGCGGAGATGTGGATTTCAGTGCTTGAGGTTGCGGCGCAGGCGCTCCAGCGCCTGCAACTGGGCGACGGCCTCGGCCAGCTTGGCCTGCGCCTCGGCGATCTCCATCGCGTCGGTGCGGTTGGCCAACGCCTTCTCGGCCTCTTCCTTCGCCTTCGCCGCCGCGGCCTCGTCCAGATCCTTGGCGCGGATGGCGGTGTCGGTCAGCACCGTCACCACCTGCGGCTGCACCTCCAGGATGCCGCCGGAGACGTAGAAGAACTGCTCCTCGCCACCCGGCAGGATGACCCGCACCTGGCCCGGCTTGAGGCGGGTGATCAGCGGCGCGTGGCGCGGCGCGATGCCGAGCTCGCCCATTTCGCCGGTGGCGACGACCATCTCCACCACGCCGGAGAAGATCTCGGCCTCGGCGCTGACGATGTCGCAACGGATGGTGGTTGCCATGTCTGAAACCTCGGTAACCGGAAACCGGCCCCCCGCTGCGCGGGCTGAACCGGAAACCTGAAAAGCCATGAGCCTACCGGTAGCCGGTTACCGGCTACCGGCTACCGGCTCTCAAGCAGCCACGCCCATCTTCTTGGCGTTCTCGAACACCTCGTCGATGCCGCCGACCATGTAGAACGCCTGCTCGGGCAGGTGGTCGCACTCGCCGTCGACGATCATCTTGAAGCCGCGGATGGTTTCCTTCAGCGGCACGTACTTGCCCGGCGAGCCGGTGAACACCTCGGCGACGAAGAACGGCTGCGAGAAGAAGCGCTCGACCTTGCGCGCGCGCGAGACGACCAGCTTGTCCTCCTCGCTCAGCTCGTCCATGCCCAGGATCGCGATGATGTCCTTGAGCTCCTTGTAGCGCTGCAGGGTCGCCTGCACCCGGCGCGCGGTCTCGTAGTGCTCCACGCCGATCACGTTCGGATCGAGCTGACGGCTGGTCGAATCCAGCGGGTCGACCGCCGGATAGATGCCGAGCGCGGCGATCTGGCGCGACAGCACCACCGTGGCGTCGAGGTGGGCGAAGGTGGTTGCCGGCGACGGGTCAGTCAGGTCGTCCGCCGGCACGTACACGGCCTGAATCGAGGTGATCGAGCCGGTCTTGGTCGAGGTGATGCGCTCCTGCAGCACGCCCATTTCCTCGGCCAGGGTCGGCTGGTAACCCACCGCCGACGGCATGCGGCCGAGCAGCGCGGACACCTCGGTGCCGGCCAGGGTGTAGCGGTAGATGTTGTCGACGAACAGCAGCACGTCGCGGCCTTCGTCGCGGAACTTCTCGGCGATCGTCAGACCGGTCAGCGCCACGCGCAGGCGGTTGCCCGGCGGCTCGTTCATCTGGCCGTACACCAGGGCGACCTTGTCCAGGACGTTGGAGTCCTTCATCTCGTGGTAGAAGTCGTTGCCCTCGCGGGTACGCTCGCCCACGCCGGCGAACACCGAGTAGCCGCTGTGCTCGATGGCGATGTTGCGGATCAGCTCCATCATGTTCACGGTCTTGCCGACGCCGGCGCCGCCGAACAGGCCGACCTTGCCACCCTTGGCGAACGGACAGATCAGGTCGATGACCTTGATGCCGGTCTCGAGCAGCTCGTTGGAGCCCGCCTGTTCGGCGAAGCTCGGGGCCGGGCGGTGGATGACCCAGTGGTCCTCGGCGTCGACCGGGCCGGCCTCGTCGATCGGGTTGCCCAGCACGTCCATGATGCGACCCAAGGTGGCCTTGCCGACCGGCACCTTGATCGCCTCGCCGGTGTTGTTGGCCACCAGGCCGCGCTTGAGGCCCTCGGTGGAGCCGAGCGCGATAGTACGGACGACGCCGTCGCCGAGCTGCTGCTGGACCTCCAGCGTGATCTCGGTCCCCTCGACCTTCAGCGCGTCGTACACCTTCGGCACGTGCTCGCGCGGGAACTCGACGTCGACGACCGCGCCGATGATCTGAACGATCTTGCCCTGGCTCATTTTTCGATCCTCTAGATCTTTCAATATTCAGCTTCGCGGGACGGCACGCGCCGCCACCGCCTCGATTGCCTCAGACCGCGGCCGCGCCGCCCACGATCTCGGAGATTTCCTGCGTGATCGCCGCCTGGCGGGCCTTGTTGTAGACCAGGTTCAGCGTGTCGATCAGCTTGCTGGCATTGTCCGAGGCGGACTTCATCGCGACCATGCGCGCGGCATGTTCGGAGGCGACGTTCTCCAGCACCGCCTGGTACACCAGCGACTCGATGTAGCGGGTCAGCACGTGGCCGAGCACGTGTTCAGCACTCGGCTCATAGATGTAGTCCCAGTCGTGCGGCGTATCCAGCGACTCCGACGGCGGCAGCGGCAGCAGCTGGTCGGTGCGCGGCTTCTGCGCCATCGTGTTGATGAAGTCGTTGTAGCAGAGGAACACGCGATCGATGCGGCCGGCCTCGTAGGCATCCAGCATCACCTTGATGATGCCGATCAGCTGCGCGACCTCGGGCTTCTCGCCCAGATGCGTGACCGAGCCGAGCATGTTGACCTTCAGGCGGCGGAAGAACACCGTCGCCTTCTGGCCGATGCAGACCACGTCCACTTCCACGCCCTTGGCCTGCCAGTCGCGGATCTCGGCGAGCAGGCGGCGGAACAGGTTGGAGTTGAGGCCGCCGCAGAGGCCGCGGTCGGTCGACACCACCACGTAGCCGACGCGCTTGACCTCGGCGCGCTCGGCCATGAACGGGTGCACGTAGTCGCTGTTGGCCTTGGCGATGTGGCCGATCACCTGGCGCATCAGGCGTGCGTACGGGCGCGACGCCTTCATCCGATCCTGCGCCTTGCGGATCTTCGACGCCGAGACCATCTCGAGCGCGCGCGTCACCTTGCGGGTGTTCTGCACCGACTTGATCTTGGTTTTGATTTCGCGGCCGCCTGCCATTGAACTATCCCGGACCTATTGCATCTTCGAAGTTCCCGCCCAGCACTGTCGGCCGGACGGCCACTGTTCAGCTAGCTACCAAGCACAGGCTTGGCTAGTTAGCATACCTGAGTCGGGTGATCGAACGTGACCCATTTGAAGCCGACAAGGATGGTGACCACCTGGGACATTCGAGGAAACATAATACGACTCGTAGATCGGCTGGAGTGATTTATAGCTCCCACCGCCACACCCTCCGGCCTAAACGCCGCCCATTGCGAAGTTCGGCTTCGGAAACTCTGCCACGAACGATAGACTGTTCAAGCCGCTCATAACGCTCTGCAGGACGTACGAGGCGCATGTCGAGTGTAGCAAATCGTTATGGAGTCTCCATTCTGCCAACGACTTATATCGAGTTTCGCGATCGTACGAATGAAGTTTACGGAATCAATGTCAATAAGCGGGCGACCAAGTCCGCACGCCCAACTACTGCCAGCGCAATCGCGCATCCCCCAGTCCGTTGCGCTCACTGAGAGCGGCGCACAAAGCAACACGAGGCAAGCAGCCTTTCTTAGGATCGAGTTCATTACATCTCCATTTCTTCGCTATTTATAGGCCCATTGTTGATAATGCAGAGCCATCGCCGAACACACTTGCTGCAATTCGCAGCAATTCGGCTGCTAGCGACAGCACGATGCGATAAACCCGTCGGCTCGTCGTTGCGCTTCAGCCAGCTCCGACGAGGAAAGGCCCTGACTGATCCGATCCAGAATCAGCGAGTACCCCGGGCTACCAACAAGTTCACGCATTGCCGCGGTATAGACATAGGCATTTAGCGGATCCGGCCGCACCAACCCTCCGTCTGCGTACTGGTTGGCCAGCGAACCGATCGCATCCACATTGCCTGCAGCAGCCGCATCGTGAAGGTGACGGATGGCTTCGTCGCGAAGCAGCGCAAGCCTTTCGGCCTCAGAGACAGCCAGGGCGGGATTGTCAAACTCCGCCAAAGCAAACTTGTAGAAGTTCGCCTTTGCAACCAGATGACCTTGGCGGGCAGCGAGCTTCAACCATTCGGTCCTTTCGGCCAAAGCGTCATCCGACACGTCCTCACATTTTTCGTTGGCAGCTTCGATTCCTTTGGCCGCGTGGGTTATCGCTTCCTCGGTACCAGCTCGCTCAGCGAACTGCTCAAGATGGCGCGTTCGCTCGGACGCTAGCGAGCACTCCAGAAGGTCCTCGAATAGCTGATATGCGGCAAACGAGTTGCCCAGCTCAGCGAAGGATCGCAAGTCTGAATACGATTCGCCGATCGTGGTGCGCGATTGCACGACTGCAGTGACCGCGAGCTCACCATCGCGCTGGGCAGTCGTCCCGGCACGCCCAAGCGCTGATGTACCCGTTGCGCCGTCCGGCTCAGCCGCCTGTAGCCTTGCGTGGGACGCTCGGTCAAATGCAACGGTGCCCCAGTAAAAGGCAATCAAAGCGGCCAACCCCATCGGAATGCTAACCGCAAGTATCAGAATTGTCTTTCGAGACATTGATCGTCCTCGAGCGATGAACTTGGCACTACCAAGCCTGCTTAAACTCTTGGATGATCTTCTTGAACTGCGCCTCGATCTCGTCGTTCCAATCGCCGGACGCGGCGATGCGACGCTCAAGATCCCCGTAGCTATTGGTCAGGTGCGCGTGCAGGCCGGCTTCGAAGCTGAGCACGCGCGCGACCGGGACGTCGTCCAAGTAGCCCTCGTTGACCGCATAGATCGACAGCGCCATCTGCGCGATGTTCATCGGCGCATACTGCTTCTGCTTCATCAGCTCGGTGACGCGCTGGCCGCGCTCGAGCTGCTTGCGCGTGGCCTCGTCCAGGTCGGAGGCGAACTGGGCGAACGCCGCCAGTTCACGGAACTGCGCGAGCGCCAGGCGCACGCCGCCGCCGAGCTTCTTGATGATCTTGGTCTGCGCCGCACCACCGACGCGGGACACCGAGATACCGGCGTTCACGGCCGGACGGATGCCGGCGTTGAACAGGTCGGTTTCCAGGAAGATCTGGCCGTCGGTGATCGAGATCACGTTGGTCGGCACGAATGCGGACACGTCACCGGCCTGGGTCTCGATGATCGGCAGCGCGGTCAGCGAGCCGGTCCGGCCCTTGACGGCGCCGTTGGTGAACTTCTCGACGTAGGCCTCGTTGACGCGCGCGGCGCGCTCGAGCAGGCGCGAGTGCAGGTAGAACACGTCGCCCGGGTACGCCTCACGGCCGGGCGGACGGCGCAGCAGCAGGGAAATCTGGCGGTAGGCCACGGCCTGCTTGGAGAGGTCGTCGTAGACGATCAGCGCGTCCTCGCCACGATCGCGGAAGTACTCACCCATCGCGCAGCCGGCGTACGGGGCGATGTACTGCATCGCGGCCGACTCGGACGCGGTGGCGGCGACCACGATGGTGTGCGCCAGCGCGCCGTTCTCTTCCAGCTTGCGCACGACGTTGGCGATCGAGCTGGCCTTCTGGCCGACCGCCACGTAGATGCATTTGATGCCGGTGCCCTTCTGGTTGATGATCGTGTCGATCGCCAGCGCGGTCTTGCCGGTCTGGCGGTCGCCGATGATCAGCTCGCGCTGGCCGCGGCCGATCGGGATCATCGCGTCGACCGACTTGTAGCCGGTCTGCACCGGCTGGTCGACCGACTTGCGCCAGATCACGCCCGGCGCGACCTTCTCGATCGGCGAGCTGACCTTGGCCTCGATCGGACCCTTGCCGTCGATCGGGTTGCCCAGCGCGTCGACGACGCGGCCGAGCAGCTCCGGCCCGGTCGGCACCTCCAGGATGCGGCCGGTGGTCTTGGCGGTGTCGCCCTCGCGCAGGTGCTCGTAGTCGCCGAGCACCACGGCGCCGACCGAGTCGCGCTCCAGATTGAGCGCCAGGGCGAAGGTGTCGCCGGGCAGCTCGATCATTTCGCCCTGCATCACCTCGGCCAGGCCGTGGATGCGCACGATGCCGTCGGACACGGAGGTCACGGTGCCCTCGTTGCGGGCCTCGGCGGCGAGCTTGACCTGCTCGATGCGGGTCTTGATCAGTTCGCTGATTTCGGACGGGTTGAGCTGGGTCTGCATGGGATTTTTCCCTGATTGCCCGGCGCCGGGGCCGGGGCTTGGCTAAAGAAAGTCGTCAGTGGGCGAGCGTGGACTGCAGGCGCGCCAGCTGCGAGCGCAGCGAGCCGTCGATCACCACCTCGCCGGCGTCGATCACCGCGCCGCCGATCAGCGCCGGGTCGACCGCGGTGCTCAGCTCGACCTCGCGACCGAAGCGCCGCTTCAGCGAGGCCTTGAGCTTGTCCAGCTCGGCGGCATCGAGCGCCGTGGCGGACGTGACCTTGGCCTTGACCACGCGCTCGGCGTCGGCGCGCAGCTGCTCGTAGAGGGCGGCGACCTCGGGGAGCAACGGCAGGCGACGGTTCTCGGCCAGCGTGACCAGAAAGCGGCGGAACGCCGGATCGACCTCGCCCGGCGGGCTGATCAGGTCGACCAGAGCCTCGTGCGTGAGCTTCGGGTGGCCCAGCAGCGCCGCAACGCGTGCATCGGACACCGCCTGGGCGGCGAAGCCCAGCGCCCGCGACCAGGCCGGCAGCCCGCCGTGGTCGCGCGCCAGCGCGAAGGCCGCGCGGGCATACGGACGGGCCAGGGTGATGGCGTGGCTCATGTCAGTTCGCTCTCATCTCAGAGCTGGGCCGCCAGCTCGTCGAGCAGCGCCTTGTGGGCGTTGGCATCGATCTCACGACGCAGCAGCTTCTCGGCGCCGGCCACGGCAAGCGCGGCGACCTGCTGGCGCAGCTCTTCCTTGGCGCGGAACGCGGCGGAGGCGATCTCGGCCTCGGCGGCCGCCTTCTGGCGGTTGGCCTCGGCGATGGCCTCTTCCTTGGCCTTGTCGATGATCTGGTTGGCGCGCTGGTGGGCCTGTTCGATGATCTCGTTGGCCTTGCCGCGGGCCTCGCGCAGCACCGCATCGACCTTCTGCTGCGCCTGGGCGAGGTCTTTCTGGCTGCGATCGGCAGCCGCCAGGCCCTCGGCGATCTTCTTCTGGCGCTCCTCGATGGCGTTGAGCAGCGGCGGCCAGATCCTGGTCGCGATGATCCAGATCAGTGCGGCGAAGGCCAGACCCTGGGCGAAGAGGGTGAGGTTGATGTTCATGGGGTTCGCTCAGCCAGGTGTGACGGGCATGGGCGCACGTGCGCCCGTCGCTTCATCCGATGGCGCGGGCCGGCGGCGAGGCCGGCCCGTGCCCGGCCGGGATCAGCCCAGGCGCTCGGCGATCGCGGTGGCCAGCGGGTTCGCGAAGGCGAACATCAGGCCGACCGCGACGGTGATGATGAAGGCGGCGTCGATCAGGCCGGCGGTGATGAACATGCGGACCTGCAGCACCGGGATCAGTTCCGGCTGGCGGGCAGCGGACTCCAGGAACTTGCCGGCCATCAGGGCCATACCGAGACCGGCGCCCAGCGCGGCAAGGCCGATCATGATGCCGATGGCCAGCGCGGTGGAGGCCTGGACGTTGGCGAGGATGGACAGAATGGCTTCCATGGTTTTTCTCCGGAACGGATTTTCTAAGGGTTGAACGAAAGGGTCAGTGATGCTCTTCCATGAGGCTCAGGTAGACGATCGAGAGCATCATGAAGATGAAGGCCTGCAGCGGAATCACCAGCAGATGGAACAGCATCCAGCCGAGGCCGAAGGCGCCGCCGGCCAGTGCACCGAAGATGCCGGCGCCGCCGAGCATCCAGATGAGCAGGAACACGATCTCGCCGCCGTACATGTTGCCGAACAGGCGCATCGCCAGCGACACGGGCTTGCTCAGCAGCTCGACGAAGTTGAGCAGCAGGTTGGCCGGAAACATCCACTTGCCGAACGGCGCGGTGAACAGCTCATGGATGAAGCCGCCCAGGCCCTTGGCGCGCAGCGCAAAGAAGATCATCAGGAAGAACACGCTGATCGACATACCGAGCGTGGCGTTGACGTCGGCGGTCGGGACCGGCTTCCAGTAGTGCACGCCGACCCATTCCAGCGGCTTGGCGATGAAGTCGGCCGGAACCAGCTTCAGGCCGTTCATCAGCAGGATCCAGCAGAACAGGGTGATCGCGATCGGCGTCACCAGCTTGCTGCTGCCGTGGTAGGCGTCCTTGGCCTGCTTGTCGATGAACTCGAGGACGATCTCGACGAAGGCCTGCCATTTGCCGGGCACGCCGGCGGTGGCCTTGCGGGTGGCCAGCCAGAACAGGAACACCATCACCAGCCCGAGCAGGACGGCGGTGATCAGGGTGTCCAGATGCAGCGTCCAGAAGCCGCCCTCGCCGACCTGGAAGGTCAGGTTCTTCAGGTGGTGCTGGATATAGCCGGTGGGAGTCAGTTCCGCCTCGCCCGCCATGTGTGCCGAACCCCGAAAGTCAGTCAATTCCGTCTGGCGGCCGCCAGCACGAAGGCCAGCTCAGCCGCGAGCAGCCCCGCCAGCAGCGGCAGCGGCGGCAACCGCCACAGCGCCAGCCCCAGCAACAGCCCGAGCAGCACGATCAGCCACTTGGCCAGCAACCCGCCGACCAGCCGCCAGAGCGCATCGCCCGCCGCCGGTGCCGTGCGCGAAAAGCCGCACCAGCCCGCCACGGCCGTCCCCGCCGCCATCACCCCACCGCCCAGCGCCGCGGCCAGCGCCGCCGGCGCGGACCAGAACCAGAGCAGCAGTCCGAGGCCCGCCGCGGTCGCCAGCTGGGCCGACACACAGCGCCGGGTCAGGCGCTTGCCTGCGGCCATCGGTGCGTGCACGGGCCTGTCCGGATGCTCGGTTCGGTGGATTGATCTGCGACCAGAAACGGCCAATCAAGACGTAAAAGTATAGCAGTGGCTCCGGAAGCGGAACAACTCGCCCGGCCGGTGCGGCCACCGCCCTGGCGTCATAGCTGGAGTCAATAGAAGCACACGAAACAATCGATTGGACGACAGAAGCCGCGCCACCAAGAATGAGAACCATTCCCGACAACGCGCCGTGTCCGTCATGACCAAGACCGCCTCCTTTGCCGTCGTGCACATGAGCGTCGCTTTCGCTGTCGGCTGGGTGATGACCGGCAGCCCCTGGGTCGGCGGCGCGCTCGC
>JBEQAM010000037.1:0-11486 GCA_041640375.1 Rehaibacterium sp.
CCATCACCTGCCGGCGCAGGTCGAAGCGCGGCACGCGCCCGGCCAGCAGCAGGGCGCTGGACAGCAGCAGGTAGACGATGGCGGCGGTCTGCGCCAGCAGCGGGTGACGCAGCTCGGTGAAGGCGGCGCCGAACGGGCTGAAGGCGAGGAAGGCGAGGATGCCGGCCTCGAGGATGCGGTAGAGGGTGAAGAAATACAGCTCGCGGCGCAGGGCGGACTCGCCGGTGTGCTCGCCGCCGTTGCCGACATCGTTGGATCGATACCTGCGCTCGGCCACGAGGCTCCTCCTGGGGCTGGGGGCAGTATAGGGCGGCACGGGACGCCTGGGCCTGCGCCTGCGCATCCGGGGTTTCAGGTTTCCCCCCGGCCGTCCGGCCGGTCTTTTGCTTCATGGCCCCCCATCCGCCAAAATACGCGGCCTGCCCCGGCCCCCGCGGTCCCGGCGGCCCGCTCCGGCGCGTGTTCCGCGCCGTCCCCCCCTGTCATCAGGTGTCGCATGAACTTTCACGAGTATCAGGCCAAGGAACTGTTTGCCGAGTACGGCATTCCCGTCCCCGCCGGGCGCATCGCCCGCACTGCCGAGGAGGCGGTCGATGCCGCCAAGGCCCTCGGCGGCGACTTCTGGGTGGTCAAGGCGCAGATCCATGCCGGCGGCCGCGGCAAGGCCGGCGGCGTCAAGCTGTGCAAGTCGCTGGACGCGGTCAAGGAAGCCGCCGGTGCCATGCTCGGCACCCGGATGGAAACCTACCAGTCGGCCGGCCGCGCGCTGCCGGTGGACACGGTGCTGGTCACCGAGGCCAACGACATCGCCAAGGAGCTGTACCTGTCGGTGCTGGTGGATCGCTCCGCCAAGGCCATCACCTTCATCGTCTCCGCCGAGGGCGGCGTCGAGATCGAGAAGGTGGCCGAGGAGAATCCGGACGCCATCCATGTCGTCACGGTCAACTACGTGCAGGGCCTGCAGCCCTACCAGTGCCGCCAGGTCGGCTTCGCGATGGGGCTGAGCCCCAAGCAGGTCAACCAGCTGACCAAGATCATGCTGGGCCTGTTCAGGCTGTTCAACGACCGCGACCTGTCGCTGGTCGAGCTCAACCCGCTGGCCATCGTCAAGAGCGGCGATCTGGTCGCCCTCGATGGCAAGATCAACTCCGACGACAACGCAGACTTCCGCCAGCCCAGGCTGGTGGCGATGCGCGACATCCGCCAGGAGGACGAGACCGAGGTACTGGCCAGCCAGCACAACCTCAACTACGTGACCATGGACGGCACGATCGGCTGCATGGTCAACGGCGCGGGCCTCGCGATGGCGACCATGGACGTCATCAAGCTCAACGGCGGCGAGCCGGCCAACTTCCTCGACGTCGGCGGCGGCGCCACCAAGGAGCGCGTCACCGAGGCGTTCAAGCTGATCCTGTCCAGCGACAAGGTGAAGGCGATCTTCGTCAACATCTTCGGCGGCATCGTCCGCTGCGACATGATCGCCGAGGGCATCGTCGCGGCGGTCAAGGAGGTGGGCGTGAAGGTGCCGGTGATCGTGCGCCTGGAAGGCACCAACGTCGAAAAGGGCAAGGAGATCCTCAAGAACTCCGGCCTGGCCATCCAGCCCGCCGACGACATCAACGACGGTGCGAAGAAGGCCGTCGCCGCGGCCGCCTGACGCAAGCCAGCCCGACGTGGCCGGATGCAGGCGCATGGCGCCCGGATCCGGGAGCGACACTTCATGCGACTGCCCCGGATTCCGCTTGGCGCCATCCGGGCTACGAAAACCAGGAAATCCCAATGAGCGTATTGGTCAACAAGAACACGAAGGTCATCGTCCAGGGCTTCACCGGCCAGCAGGGCACCTTCCACGCCGAGCAGATGCTCGAATACGGCACCAAGGTCGTCGGCGGCGTCACGCCCGGCAAGGGTGGTACCCGGCACATCGGCCTGCCGGTGTTCAACACGGTCGTCGATGCGGTCGCCGAGACCGGCGCCGACGCCTCGGTCATCTACGTGCCGCCGCCGTTTGCGGCCGACGCGATCCTCGAGGCCGCCGACGCCGGCGTCCGCGTCATCGTCTGCATCACCGAGGGCATCCCGGTGCTGGACATGCTGCGGGTCAAGAACACCCTGGCCGGCTACGACGACGTGACCCTGATCGGCCCGAACTGCCCGGGCATCATCACCCCGGGCGAGTGCAAGATCGGCATCATGCCGGGCCACATCCACCAGCCGGGCAAGGTCGGCATCGTGTCGCGCTCGGGCACGCTGACCTACGAGGCGGTCAAGCAGACCACCGATGCCGGTCTGGGCCAGTCGACCTGCATCGGCATCGGCGGCGACCCGATCCAGGGCATGAGCTTCATCGACGCCTTGCGCCTGTTCCAGGACGATCCGCAGACCGAGGGCATCATCATGGTCGGCGAGATCGGCGGCAGCGCCGAGGAAGAGGCCGCCGAGTTCATTGCCGAACATGTCACCAAACCGGTGGTCGGCTTCATCGCCGGCGCCTCGGCGCCTCCGGGCAAGCGCATGGGCCATGCCGGTGCGATCGCCTCCGGCGGCAAGGGCACGGCGGAAGGCAAGTTCGCCGCGCTGGAGAAGGCCGGCGTCACCACGGTCAAGTCGCCCGGCGATCTCGGCGCCGCCATCGCCGCGCGACTGAAGGGCTGACCCCGGGCCGTGGCCCGTCGCCACGGCGTCCCGGCCATGGGAAAGGCCGCCTCCGGGCGGCCTTTTTCGTGCCCGCCGCATGCGCTGCATACGGATGCAGTGCGGTGCGTCGCGTCGCGGCATCGTGCTAGCGTGTTCCGATGAACACGGGACATGCCATGACAGCACCTTTGCGCCGCACCAAGATCCTCGCCACCCTCGGCCCCGCCACCGACGCGCCAGGCCGCATCGAAGAACTGCTGCGCGCCGGCGTCAACGTCGTGCGCCTGAACTTCTCCCACGGCACGCCCGCCCAGCACGCCGCGCGCGTGCGCAGTGTCCGCGAGGCCGCCGGGAGGCTCGGCCTGGAGGTCGGCGTGCTGGCCGACCTGCAGGGGCCGAAGATCCGCATCGAGAGGTTCGCCGCCGGCCGTGCCGAGCTGCGCGCCGGTCAGCGCTTCGATCTGGTCTGCCGCGCCGACGCGCCGCCCGGTGATGCGGACGGCGTCGGGGTGAGCTATCTCGGCCTGGTCGATGACGTGCATGCCGGCGACACCCTGCTGCTCGACGACGGCCTGGTGGCGTTGCGGGTGGAGGCGGTCGAGGGCGACATCATCCGCACCACCGTGCTCACCGATGGGGTGCTGTCCGACCGCAAGGGCCTCAACCGCCTCGGCGGCGGCCTGTCGCTGGGCGCGCTCACCGATGCCGACCGCGAGCACATCCGCGTCGCGGTCGGGCTGGAGGTGGACTTTCTCGCCGTGTCGTTCTGTCGCTCGGCCGAGGACATGCACGAAACCCGCCGGCTCGCCGCCGAGGCCGGCGGCAGGCCGCACCTGGTGGCCAAGATCGAGCGCGCCGAGGCGATCGAGAACCTGCGCGAGATCGTGGACGCTTCCGACGCGGTGATGGTGGCGCGCGGCGACCTGGGCGTGGAGATCGGCGATGCCGAGCTGCCCGGTCTGCAGAAGAAGATCATCCGTGAGGCGCTGGAGCGCAACCGCGTGGTGATCACCGCCACCCAGATGCTGCAGTCGATGGTGGACAACCCGATCCCGACCCGCGCCGAGGTGCTCGACGTCGCCAACGCGGTGATCGACGGCACCGACGCGGTGATGCTCTCGGCCGAGACCGCCTCGGGCAGTTACCCGGTCAAGGCGGTGGAGGCGATGGTGCGCATCTGCCTGGGCGCCGAGCGCCAGTTCGACCACGACACCGACTTCGAGGCCGCCCCGCGCGGCCTGACACGCGCCGACCAGGCCATCGCGATGGCGACCATGTTCCTCACCGAGCACATCGACGTGCGCGGCATCGTCGCGCTGACCGAGTCCGGCGGCACCGCCCGCTACCTGTCGCGCTTCCGTTCCAACGTACCGATCTACGGCCTGTCGCGGCACGCCGCGGCGCGCCGGCAGATGGCGTTGATGCGCGATGTCTACCCGGTGGCCTTCGACAGCCGCGGCCTGCCCTCGCGCGAGGCGGCCGGCAACGCCGTGCGCGAGCTGTTCGCGCTCGGCCTGCTGGCGGTCGGCGACCGGGTCGTGGTGACCAGCGGCGACAGCATGGAGTCCAAGGGCGCCACCAACACCTTGCGCCTGCTCGAAGTGGGCGAGGGCGGCGTGGCGGTGGGGCTGGGCGATCTCTGAGCGGCGCCGCGGGCGGGAAAATGACCCCGGCCGGTCAGCGACTTATAATGCCGGGCTTTCCTTCCCACCCCGCACAACGGACCCCCTCATGAGCATCGAGCAGCTGGAAGAGATCGCCCGGGCCATGGTCGCCCCCGGCAAGGGCATCATCGCCATCGACGAGTCCAACAACACGATCAGGAAGCGCTTCGATGCCGTCGGCGTCGAATGCACCGAGGAGAACCGCCGCGCCTATCGCGAGATGCTGCTGACCACGCCGGGCCTGGGCGAGCACATCTCCGGCGCGATCCTCTACGACGAGACCATCCGCCAGAAAACCCGTGACGGCGTGCCCTTCACCCAGGTGATGATGAAGAACGGCATCATCCCGGGCATCAAGGTCGACAAGGGCACCTTCCCGCTGGCCGGCTGCCCGGGCGAGGTCGTGACCGAGGGCCTGGACGGCCTGCGCGACCGCCTCAAGGAGTACTACGCGCTCGGCGCCCGCTTCGCCAAGTGGCGCGCGGTGATCAACATCGGCGACGACATCCCCACCGGCACCTGCATCGAGGCCAACAGCCACGCGCTGGCGCGCTACGCCTCGCTGTGCCAGGAGAACGGCCTGGTGCCGATGGTCGAGCCGGAGGTGCTGATGGACGGCAGCCACGACATCGAGACCTGCTACGAGGTCACCGAGGTGGTGCTGCGCTCGCTGTTCGGGGTCCTGTACGACTTCAACGTGATGCTCGAGGGCACCATCCTGAAGGCCTCGATGGTGCTGCCGGGCAAGGACTGCGCCGAGCAGGCCAGTGTCGAGGAGGTCGCCGCCGCCACCGTGCGCTGCCTGAAGTCCAGCGTGCCGGCGCTGCTGCCGGGCATCGTGTTCCTCTCCGGCGGCCAGTCCGACGAGGACGCCACCGCCCATCTGGACGCGATGAACCGCATGGGCCCCCACCCGTGGCCGCTGAGCTTCTCCTACGGCCGCGCCATGCAGTCGGCCGCACTGAAGCTGTGGGCCAAGGACATGGCCGGCAACTACGCCGCCGCGCAGAAGACCGTCGCCCAGCGCGCCAAGGAGAATGGCCTGGCCGCGCTCGGCAAGTGGACCAAGGCCGCGTAAACGCCGCCCGCGCCAACGCCGCCACGACGAACGCCGGCCCCGCGCCGGCGTTCGTTCTTACGGATCGCCGCCGCTGTCACGGAACCGACGAAGCCACGCTCCGGTGCAGGAGCCGTCAGCCTCGGCCGACGACCGACTGTGTCGTTCCTGCAAAGGGCGTTGCCAGCGGCTTCCGTGGCGGGCTTACCGCGCTCGCAGTGCCGCGCGATACAGTTGTGCCATGCCGGCACCGAAGCAGCAGAACAGCACGCGCTCCGGGAGCGCATGCGTTGCCAGCCAGTCGCGGACTTCGCGCACGGCGATCGCCGCGGCCAACGCGGGCGGGTAGCCATACACGCCGCAGCTGATCGCCGGGAAGGCGATCGAGCCGATGCCGTGCGCCTCGGCCAGCCGCAGCGATTCGCGGTAGCAGGCGGCGAGCAGCTCGGGCTCGCCCGACGCGCCGCCCTGCCACACCGGGCCGACGGTGTGGATCACGTATCGTGCCGGCAGCCGATGGCCGCCGGTGATGCGCGCCTGCCCGGTGGGACAGCGCACACCGGGCCGTACTTCCGGCACCGCGCGGCACGCTTCGAGCAAACCCGGCCCCGCCGCGCGATGGATCGCACCATCGACGCCGCCACCGCCCAGCATCCGCGCGTTGGCGGCGTTGACGATCGCGTCGACCGTCAGCCGGGTGATGTCGCCCTCGACCACTTCGATGCGCATGCGCGGAGGATACGCCCAAAGGTGGAGACGACCGCGTCGCCGGCGCACGCGTCCTTCTCCGCCGCCGTCGCCGGGGGCGTGCGATTTGCTGCGCCGCAAGATTGGCTCGCCAGGCGTGTCGGGACTATCCTCCAACCTCGTCGCCGTCCACGCCGGCACCGACCAGTCCTCCGCTGAAGGAGACGACGTGTCTGCCACGCCGCCTGACGTCAATCGGCGCCGCCGGGAACTGTGGGTGTTCGTGTTCCTGACCGTGGTGCTGTTCCCGCTGCTCGCGGTGGGGATCGTCTCGGGCTACGGGTTCATGGTCTGGATCTGGCAGATCTTCACCGGCCCGCCGGGGGTGTGAACATGCCCGCGCCGGCCGTCCCCGACCCCTCGCGTCGCGCCTTCCTGCGCGGCCGGCCGCGCCCGACGACGACGATGCGGCCGCCGTGGGCGCTGGATGAGGCGCGCTTCCTGGATGTCTGCACGCGCTGCGCCGAGTGCGTCCGCGCCTGCCCCGAGCGCATCCTGAAGCTCGGTGACGGCGGCTATCCGACGGTCGATTTCTCCGCCGGCGAGTGCAGCTTCTGCGAGGAGTGCGTGGCGGTGTGCGAGCCGCGCGCGCTCGACATGACGCAAAGCCAGGCTCCCTGGCGCTGGGTCGCCGCCATCGCCGACAGCTGTCTGGCGCGCCGGGGCATCGTCTGCGAGAGCTGCCGCGATGCCTGTCCGGAGCACGCGATCCGCTTCCCGCCGCTGGGCGCGGTGGCGCGGCCGGTGCTCGATGCCGCGCGCTGCACCGGCTGCGGCGCGTGTCTGCGGGTCTGCCCGCCCGGCGCGATCGCCCTGCGCGACGGGCGCGGGGAGGCCGCATGAGCGCGCTGCTGCACATCGCCAGTTTCGTCATCCACCACCGTCCGGAGGCCGCCGCGGCGCTCGACGCCGCGCTCGCCCGCCTATCCGGCATCGAGCTGGCGCTGCGCGGGGGCGGGCGCAGCGTGCTGCTGTGCGAGGGCGACAGCGAGGCCGCACTGCTCGATCGCGTCGAGGCGCTGCGCGCGCTCGACGGCGTGATCGGCGTGAGCCTGGTCTATCACCACGCCGAGCCACGCGAAGCCTTGATCCGGGAGATCGCCGATGACCACGCGTCGTGACTTCATCCGCCAGTCCGCCGTCGCCACCGCCGCCGCGGCGGCCGGCATCGGCCTGCCCGCCGCCGCGCAGAACGTGCTGCTGGAGCGCCCCGCCACCGAGATGAAGTGGGACAAGGCGCCGTGCCGCTTCTGCGGCACCGGCTGCGGCATCAACGTCGCGGTCAAGGACGGTCGCGTGGTCGCCACCCACGGCGACATCCACGCCGAGGTCAACCGCGGCCTGAACTGCGTCAAGGGCTATTTCCTTTCCAAGATCATGTACGGCAGCGACCGTCTCACCCGCCCGCTGCTGCGCAAGAGGAACGGCGTCTACGACAAGCACGGCGAGTTCGAGCCGGTCACCTGGGACGAAGCCTTCGACGTGATGGCCGCGCAGTTCAAGCGCGTGCTCAAGGAGAAGGGGCCGGAAGCGGTCGGCATGTTCGGCTCCGGCCAGTGGACGGTCTGGGAGGGCTACGCCGCCAACAAGCTGTTCAAGGCGGGGTTCCGCAGCAACAACATCGACCCCAACGCGCGCCACTGCATGGCCTCGGCGGTGATGGGCTTCATGCGCACCTTCGGCATGGACGAGCCGATGGGCGTGTACGACGACATCGAGCACGCCGACGCCTTCGTGCTGTGGGGCTCGAACATGGCCGAGATGCACCCGATCCTGTGGACACGGGTGGCCGATCGCCGGCTCTCGCATCCGCACGTCAAGGTGGCCGTGCTGTCCACCTTCGAGCACCGCAGTTTCGACCTGGCCGACATCCCGATCGTCTTCAAGCCGCAGACCGACCTGGTCATCCTCAACTACATCGCCAACCACATCATCCAGACCGGCCGGGTCGACCGCGACTTCGTCGACCGGCATACGCGCTTCATGCGCGGCAACGACGACATCGGCTACGGCCTGCGCCCCGAGCATCCGCTGCAGCAGGCGGCGAAGAACGCCGCCGACCCGGGGGGCGGCCAGCCGATCGGCTTCGACGAGTTCGCCGCCTTCGTGCGGCCGTACACGCTGGAACACGCGGTGCGCACGACCGGCGTCGATCGCGGCTGGCTGCTGCGGCTCGCCGAGCTGTACGCCGATCCAAAGACGAAGGTGACGAGCTTCTGGACCATGGGCTTCAACCAGCACACGCGCGGCGTGTGGGCCAACAACATGGTCTACAACCTGCACCTGCTGACCGGGAAGATCGCCACGCCCGGCAACAGCCCGTTCTCGCTCACCGGCCAGCCCTCGGCCTGCGGCACCGCGCGTGAGGTCGGCACTTTCTCGCACCGGCTGCCGGCCGACATGGTGGTGACCAACCCCGAGCACCGCAGGAAGGCCGAGGAGATCTGGAAGCTGCCCCCCGGCACTCTCCAGGAAAAACCCGGCCTGCACGCCGTCGAGCAGAACCGCGCCTTGCGCGACGGCCGCCTCAACGCCTACTGGGTGCAGGTCAACAACAACCTGCAGGCGGCGGCGAACATCAACGAGGAGGGGTTGCCGGGCTACCGCAACCCGGACAACTTCATCGTCGTGTCCGAGGCCTATCCGACCGTCACCGCGCAGGCCGCCGACCTGATCCTGCCGACCGCGATGTGGGTGGAGAAGGAAGGCGCCTACGGCAACGCCGAGCGCCGCACCCAGTTCTGGCACCAGTTGGTGAAGGCGCCCGGCGAGGCACGCTCGGACCTGTGGCAGCTGATGGAGTTCTCCAAGCGCTTCACCACCGACGAGTGCTGGCCGCAAGAGCTGCTCGCCGCCCATCCGGCCTATCGCGGCAAGACCCTGTTCGAGGTGCTGTTCCGCAACGGCCAGGTCGATGCCTTCCCGCTGAGCGATGTCCAGGCCGGTTACGACAACGACGAATCGCAGGCCTTCGGCTTCTACGTGCAGAAGGGGCTGTTCGAGGAGTACGCGCGCTTCGGTCGCGGCAAGGGCAAGGACTTCGCCGACTTCGACACCTACCATCGCGTGCGCGGCCTGCGCTGGCCGGTGGTGGACGGCAAGGAAACGCTCTGGCGCTACCGCGAGGGCAGCGACCCGTACGTGAAGGAAGGCGAGGGCTGGACGTTCTACGGCAACCCCGACGGCAAGGCGGTGATCTGGGCGCTGCCCTACGAGCCGCCGCACGAGACGCCCGACGCCGAGTTCGACCTGTGGCTGGTCACCGGCCGCGTGCTCGAGCACTGGCATTCGGGCTCGATGACCATGCGCGTGCCCGAGCTGTACCGCAGCTTCCCGCAGGCGCCGGTGTTCATGCACCCCGACGATGCCGCCGCGCGCGGCCTGCGCCGCGGCGACGAGGCGCGGATCCAGTCGCGGCGCGGCGAGATCCTCGCCCGCGTGGAAACGCGCGGCCGCAACCGGCCGCCGCGCGGCATGGTGTTCGTGCCCTGGTTCGACGCCGGTGTGCTGGTCAACAAGTTGCTGATCGACGCCAACGACCCGATCTCGCGCCAGACCGACTTCAAGAAATGCGCCTGCCGCATCGCGCGGGCCTGAGGGAGGACGACCGATGCAGCCCCGACCGCATTACGCCCCGCTGCTCGCCGCCGCCGCGCTGCTCGCCGCCGCCGCCTTCGCCCAGGACCCGGAGGCCGACGCGCCGGCCCCGCCCGAGCGCCCCTACCAGTCGATCGACCCCCTGCGCCGCGGTGCGCCGCTAGACACCGAGCCGCCACCGGCGCCGATGGCGCGGGTCGAGAACATCGACCTGCGCCGCGCGCGCGGCTGGCCCGAGCAGCCGCCGACCATCCCGCACAGCATCGATGGCTACCAGCTCGACATCAACTCCAACCGCTGCATGGTCTGCCATTCGCGCGCCGGCGCCGAGCGCTTCCAGGCGCCGATGGTCAGCGTCACCCACTTCATGGACCGCGACGGCCAGGTGCTGGCGCAGATCTCGGCGCGGCGCTGGTTCTGCACGCAATGCCACGTGGTGCAGACCGATGCGCGGCTGCTGGTCGGCAACGACTTCGTCGACGTCGACACCGTGATCGCCACCCGGCGGGGGGACTGACGCCATGCTCAAACGCCTCCGCGACGCCCTGCGCGCCGGTTGGGAGACGCTGCGCTCGCCCAGCGTTCACTTCAGCCTCGGCTTCCTCACGCTGGGCGGCTTCCTCGCCGGCATCGTCTTCTGGGGCGGCTTCAACACCGCCCTGGAACTCACCAATACCGAGAAGTTCTGCGTCTCCTGCCACGAGATGCGCGACAACGTGTTCGAGGAGCTGAAAAGCACCATCCACTACACCAACCGCTCGGGGGTGCGCGCCACCTGCCCGGACTGCCACGTGCCGCACGACTGGACCCACAAGATCGCCCGCAAGATGCAGGCCTCCAAGGAGGTCTGGGGCAAGATCTTCGGCACCATCGACACCCGCGAGAAGTTCCTCGACAAGCGGCTGGAGCTGGCCATGCACGAGTGGGCCAGGCTGAAGGCGAACGACTCGCTGGAATGCCGCAACTGCCACAACTTCGAATACATGGACTTCACCCGTCAGTCGCCGCGCGCCGCCCAGGTGCACGCGCGCTGGCTGGAGGGTGGCCAGAAGACCTGCATCGACTGCCACAAGGGCGTGGCCCACAAGCTGCCCGACATGCGCGGCATCCCGCAGGGCTGAGCCGCCGCCCCACCGCGCCGGCGTCTTCACGCCGCCTGCCCGGGGGCTTGGGGTTAAAATCGAACCCCGACCTCGCCAGTGGCCACCATGACCGAGTCGCGCCCGCTCCGATCCGCCCCGTTCGCCGTGGAGGTCGAGGCCGGGCGGACTTACTGGTGGTGCGCCTGCGGCCGCAGCGCCAGTCAGCCGTTCTGCGACGGAAGTCACCGCGGTACGGCGTTTCACCCGGTGCGGTACGTGGCCGAACGGCGCGAGTGGCTGTGGTTCTGCGGCTGCAAGCACACGGCCAGCCAGCCGTTCTGCGACGGCTCTCACCGAACATTGACCGATTCGCCGGGAACCTGACCGCCGCCACGCGGTCTAGCCCGCATCACGCAAGGAAGACCCCCGCTCATGCGCCATGCCATTCCGCGCGCCGCCGCGCTTCTTTCCCTCGCCCTGTTTCTGATCGCCTGCAGCGGCGGCAACGGCAACGGCCGCGGCTCGGACGCCGGTCTGACCGTGGTCACCACCGTGGTCGCGCCGGTGCAGTGGCGCGACACCCTGGAGGCGCTGGGCACCGCCCGCGCCAACGAGTCGGTGGTGATCACCGCCAAGGTCAACGAAACGGTCGAGCGAGTGAACTTCGACAGCGGCGACTATGTCGAGGCCGGCCATGTGCTG
>JBEQAM010000038.1:0-11460 GCA_041640375.1 Rehaibacterium sp.
CCTCGGCCACACGCGCGGCAATGGCGGTCTCGTCCAGCCCGCGCGCCCGCCATGCGGCGACCTCCAGCATGCGCGGAACGATGGCACGACTGCCCTCGGCGTCGTAGCAGACCGGCTCCAGACTGGCCGGATGGGAGCGCTCCACCAGACAGGTGAAGCCGTTGTCGCCATGGCGGGCCACCGTGTAGCCGTGCTCGCCAAGCACGTAGATCGTGGCATCGCGGGCCACGTGCGCGGGCGCGGCGCTCTCGGCGAGCGCGATCTCGTCCTCGCGCGACTGCGGCCTGGGCACGCCGTCGGCAACCGTCACGGTCGGTGATGCGGCGATGACCGCCGCGCCCAGCGCGGCGGAGAGTGGAAGAGACAGATTCGGCATGGATGCGCACTCCGTGGATATGGCGGGACAAGCGACAGCTTGCCCACGACAGGACGGAGCGGCGGGAAAAAAGGATACGCGGCGACGCGCGCGCTCAGCCCAGGCCGCCCAGGCAGACGTATTTGATCTCCAGGAACTCGGCGATACCGTACTTGGAGCCTTCGCGGCCGATGCCGGATTCCTTCATGCCGCCGAACGGCGCCATCTCGTTGGAGATGAGCGCCTCGTTGGCGCCGACCAGGCCGTAGTCGAGCGCCTCGGCGACGCGCCAGGTGCGGGCTTGGCCCTGCGCGTAGAAGTACGCCGCCAGGCCATAGGGCGTGGCGTTGGCACGGGCGATGGCCTCGTCCTCGTCGGCGAAGCGCTGCAGCGGAATGACCGGGCCGAAGATTTCCTCGCAGTCCAGCGCCATCGTCGCATCGACGTTCTCCAGCACGGTCGGCGCGTAGAAGCGCGGGCCGAGTTCGGGCAATGCGCGGCCGCCGAGGCGGATGCGGGCGCCCTTGGCCAGCGCGTCGGCGATCAGTCGCTCGACCTTCTCGCGCGCGCGCTCGGTGATCAGCGGGCCGATCCGCACGCCCGCGTCGAAGCCGTTGCCAACCGTGAGCGCGGCGACCTGATCGCACAATGCGGCGACGAAGCGGTCGTAGATGCCGTCCTGCACCAGCACGCGGTTGGCGCTGATGCAGGTCTGGCCGGCGTTGCGGAACTTGCAGGCGATCAGGCCGCGCACGGCGGCGTCGAGGTCGGCATCGTCGAAGACGATGAAGGGCGCATTGCCGCCCAGCTCCAGCGACACCTTCTTGACCGTGCCGGCGCAGGCGGCCATCAGCCGCTTGCCGACCGCGGTGGAGCCGGTGAAACTGAGCTTGCGCACCCTCGGATCGGCGGTGAAGACCTCGCCGATCGCCGGCGCGTCGGACGTGGTCACCATGTTCAGCACGCCGGGCGGCAAACCGGCGCGGCGCGCCAGCTCGGCCAGCGCCAGCGCGCACAACGGGGTGAGCTCGGGCGGCTTGACCACCACCGTGCAGCCGGCCGCGAGTGCGGGCGCGATCTTGCGGGTGATCATCGCCACCGGGAAATTCCACGGCGTGATCGCCGCCACCACGCCGACCGGCTGCTTGAGCGCGAGCACGCGGCGATCGCCGCTCGGGGCCGGGATGATGTCGCCATACACGCGCCGCGCCTCCTCGGCGAACCAGCGCACGAAGCCGTTGCCGTAGTTCACCTCGACCCGCGCCTCGGCCAGCGGCTTGCCCTGCTCGCGGGTCATCAGCCGGGCGAGGTCTTCGGCGTGCTCGTCGATCAGCCGCCACCAGCGCAGCAGCAGGGTGCCGCGCTCGGTCGCGCTCAGGGCGCGCCAGGCCGGCAGCGCGCGCGCGGCGGCGGCGATGGCATCGTCGGCATCGGCCGCGTCGCCGTCGGCGACTTCGGCGACGGTGCCGCCGGTGGCGGGGTCGTCGACATGGAAACGCTTGCCGGCGCGGGCATCGCGCCAGGCGCCATCGATGAACAGGCGGGTCTGCAGCAGGTCGGGAGCGTCGAGCGTCATGGGCGATCCTCACCCACAGCATCGCTCAGCCGTGCCGCAGTATCCAGTCGAGCATGCGCGCCAGCGCGCGGCGCACCCAGTCGCGGTCGAGCCGGCCGTGGCCGCTCTCCGACAGCGCCTCGTGTTCGAAGCGCACGACAATGGCGAACAGCAGATCGGCGTCGAGTTCGGGATCGGCCGAACCGAGGATCCGGCACAGCCGCTCGAACGGCGCAACCAGCCGCCGGCGATAGTCCTCGGCCAGCGCGGCCAGGCGCGGGTCGAGCAGCGCCTCGAAGAAAAAGTGCTGCTTGGCGGCGATCCGCTCGGGTTGCGTGGCCAGCTTGCCGCCGATGTCGTCGACCATGCGGTCGACGACATGGTCGCGCACGCGGATGCGCCCCAGCTCGCTGTCGCGCCAGGCCGGGTCCAGCCCTTCGAGGTGGGCGAAGAGCTCCTCCCAGCGCTGTTCGACCTCGGGATAGCCGATGTCGACGAAGCGCTCGAAGGCGCGGCAGATCATGTCGGAGAGATCGACGAAGTAGTAGGTGGTCAGCGACAGGTTGACCCCGGCTTCGCGCGCCACCGCGCGGTGGGTGACGCGACGCACGCCGTCGCGGGCGATCACGCGCAGGGTGGCATCGAGGATCTGTTGCCGGGTCCGCTCACCGCGCCGACGGGTGGCGCGCTGCCTGCGCGGTTCGAGCGGTCGCTCGATGGCATCCGGAAGCGTCTGGTCCATGCGAGCATTGTCTCGGGCTGTGCTGTGCATCACGATCCGCTGATTGCTGACAGACGCGTGGGTGTTTTCCCGACAGGCTGCACGCGCCGCCCTTCGCGGGCGGATGCGTGCCCGCTCGGCTGACGCGACCCGGGCGACGGGTAGGCGTCGAGTAGCACCGCGGCTGTTTAACGTGAATGCTCGTCGCCGCAGGCCATGAGCCGCCAGTGCGGGAAGTCCCGCCAAGCTCCGCTTGACGGATCGCAGCGGCCGCGCGTCGCAACGGAACCGGCACACTGTTTTTTCCATTTGCATTGCCATGAACGACATGACTTCCGGCACGGCCGGCACCGTCGAACATCCGCTGAGCCAGCCCCTGCGGCGGCGCGAACCGTTGCTGTGGCTCAATCCCGCACTCTCGCCGGCAGCCGGAACGCTGCCGCGGCTGGCGGTCGGCGCCGCGGACATCGCCGAGACCCATGCGCTGCTGGCGCGCTGGGCGCCGGCGCTGGCGGCGCTGTTTCCGGCGTTGGCGGCGAGCGGCGGTCGCATCGAATCCCCGCTGCGGCGGCTGCAGGATCCGGACGCCGTGCTCGGCCATTCGCCATCCGGCGCGGTATGGATCAAATGCGACCACGCGCTGCCGGTCGCCGGGTCGGTCAAGGCGCGCGGCGGCATCGCCGAAGTGCTGATGCACGCCGAAGACGTGGCGCGCGCCCATGGACTGCTCGATCCCGCCGACGCCCTCTGGCCGCTGCGCGACCAGGCGCGCGCGCTGTTCGCCCGCCACACCGTCGCGGTGGGCAGCACCGGCAACCTTGGTCTCGGCATCGGCACCCTCGCCGCCGCGCTCGGCTTCCGCGCGGTCGTGCACATGTCGGCCGAGGCGAAGGCATGGAAGAAGGCGCGCCTGCGCGAGCGCGGCGCGACGGTGATCGAACACACCGGCGACTATGCGGCGGCGGTCGCAGCGGGTCGCGCGGCATCGCGCGCCGACCCGGCGAGCTATTTCGTCGACGACGAGGATTCGCTGCGACTGTTTCTCGGCTATGCGGCGGCGGCGCAGCCGCTGGCGCGGCAACTGGCGCAGGCCGGCATCACCGTCGACGCCGCGCATCCACTGTTCGTCTACCTGCCCTGCGGCGTGGGCAGTGCGCCGGGCGGCATCGGCTTCGGCCTCAAGCACGTCTTCGGCGACCACGTGCACCTGTTCTTCGCCCAGCCCTGCGCGACGCCGTCGATGCTGCTGCGGCTGGCCTTTCCGGACCGTTCGCGCTCGGTCTACGAGCTTGGCCTGGACAACCGCACCGAAGCCGACGGGCTGGCGGTGCCGCGCGCCTCCGAGCGGGTGTTCGCGCTGATGGGCCGACTGGTGTCGGGTGTGTTCACCGTCGAGGACGCGGTACTGTTCGGCTACCTGCGTCGGCTGTACGCGACGTCCGGTCTGCGCATCGAACCCTCGGCCGCGGCCGGCTTCCCCGGTCCGCGCTGGCTGCTCGAGAGCGCGGCCGGTCGCGCGTATCTGTCCCGGCACGCCTTGACCGGGCGCCTGCCGCAGGCCACCCACCTGCTGTGGACGACCGGCGGTCTGCTGGTGCCGGACGAGGACTTCGGTGACTGGCTGGACCGCGCCGGATAGGCGCAAGGTACGGTCGCGCGCTCAGAAATGCGGACGCGGCGTGCCGCAGGTTTCGGCCAGGTAGGCGAGGATGGCGTCGGAATCGGCGATGTAGGCGCGTCCGGTCGCCGCGCTGCGCCGGGCTGCCGGATGTGCGGCATGCGCCTCGGCCAGCACCACTACCGGGCAGGCCTGCGCCCGCTCGCCGAGCAGGGCGACGATCTCATGGCGCGGCTTGGCGAAGCCGACCCGGCGCACCTCGATGCGCTCGGCGATCGCCGGAAAGCAGGCCAGCAGGCCCTCGACCTTGATGCAGTAGGGACAGAACCACGAGGTGCCGGGGCCGTCCTCGAAACCGGGCGCCAGCAGGAAGAGCACGTCCTTTTCCATCCTCGCCTCGCGCATCGCCGTCGGCCGGGAGAAGGCATCCTGCCCGCGGCGACAGCGGCGGGCAAGCGCCGTCCGGCGCGGCCGGGGTGAACGGTGTCACCCCGCCCATCACCGCGCATCGACTCGACCTGCGGGCCGCCTGCCATGCCGGTTTCCCGCGGCCTGCCATCGGCCGCGAGGCAGCGACCGGCTTCCCGGCATGGCCGGTCGAAGCAAGGTCCGCACGGAGGCACGTGGCGCGCGCCGACGCGCCTTCATCTTCCGCGCGACGGCCCGACGCGCCGACGCCCGGCGTAAGACGCTCCGCACCCCCGGAACGACGAAGCCCCGGCGAACCGGGGCTTCGAGGTCTTGCAGGCCGGCTGGGCTTACTTGGCCGCCATCAGCGCGACGGTCATGTCCAGCATGCGGTTGGAGAAGCCCCACTCGTTGTCGTACCAGCTCAGCACCTTGACCAGGGTGCCGCCCATGACGCGGGTCTGGGTGGCGTCGTAGACCGAGCTGCGCGGGTCGTGGTTGAAGTCCACCGACACCAGCGGCTTGGTGTTGATGCCGAGGATGCCCTTCATCGCGCCTTCGGACGCCTCGCGCACGGCGGCGTCGATTTCGTCCTTGCTGGTTTCGCGGGCGGCGACGAACGACAGATCGACCACCGAGACGTTGATGGTCGGCACGCGCATGGCGAAGCCGTCGAGCTTGCCATTGAGCTCGGGCAGCACCAGGCCGACCGCGGCGGCGGCGCCGGTCTTGGTCGGGATCTGGCTCATGGTCGCGCTGCGGGCGCGGCGCAGGTCGGCGTGGTAGACGTCGGTCAGCACCTGGTCGTTGGTGTAGGCATGGATCGTCGTCATCAGGCCGTGGACGATGCCGATCTTCTCGTGCAGCACCTTGGCCAGCGGCGCCAGGCAGTTGGTGGTGCACGAGGCGTTGGAGATGACCGTGTGCGTGGCCTTGAGCTGGTCGTGGTTGACGCCGTAGACGAAGGTGCCGTCGACGTCCGAGCCGCCCGGCGCGGAGATGATCACCTTCTTCGCGCCCGCGGCCAGGTGCGCGCCGGCCTTGGCCTTGCTCGTGAACAGGCCGGTGCACTCCAGCACCACGTCCACGCCGAGCTCACCCCAGGGCAGCTTGGCCGGATCGCGCTCGGCGCAGACCTTGATGCGGTCGCCATTGACGATCAGGTCGCCGCCGTCGACCGACACCGCGCCCGGGAACTTGCCGTGGGCGGTGTCGTACTGGGTGAGGTGGGCGTTGGTCTCGGCGTCGCCCAGGTCGTTGATCGCGACCACCTGGATCTCGCCGGTGCGGCCGGATTCGTAGAGCGCGCGAAGGATGTTGCGGCCGATGCGGCCATAGCCGTTGATCGCGACCTTGATCGCCATGTCTCACTCCTGGGGTTGGGGCGCCGGGGCGGCGCAAAGGGTGCGGTTGTCACCGGAATCCAATATTTTAGCCGGCTGCACGCCCCCCCGGAACCCGCCATGCTGCTGCGCGCCGCCGTTTTCGCCCTCGCCTGCCTGCCTGCCGTCGCGCTGGGCTGGAGCGACGCCGGGCACCGGATCGTCGGCGAGCTGGCCGAGCGCCAGCTGACCCCGGGCGCCCGCGCCGCGGTTGCCGCCCTGCTGATCGACGAGGCCGACCCGACCCTCGCCGGCGTGGCCAAGTGGGCCGACGACGTCCGCGGCAGCGAAGAGTACGGCTACAGCCGGCCCTGGCATTACGTGAACTTCGACAGCCTCGACTGCGACTACCTCCCTGAGCGCCACTGCCCGAACGGCGACTGCATCGTCGAGGCCATCGCGCGCCAGGCCACCGTGCTGGGCGACTACGGCTACACCCGCCAGCAGCGCGCCGAGGCGCTGAAGTTCGTGGTGCACTTCGTCGGCGACGTGCACCAGCCGATGCATGCCGGCCTGCGCGCCGACCGTGGCGGCAACAACGTCCTGGTCGATTTCCGCCAGCGGCAGTGGAATCTGCATGCGATCTGGGACTTCGCCATCCTCGACAGCCACCAGCCGGACTGGCGGAGCTATGTCGAGGAGCTGGCGCCGCGCCCTTGGGGCGCGGAAGGGCCGCCACAGGATTTCGCACCGCTGGCCTGGGTGCTCGAATCCTGCCGGGCGATCCGCGCGCAGGCGCTCTACCCGCCCCAGGACCAGCGCCTGATCGGACGCGACTACCTCGAACGCCACCGCCCGTTCGCCGAGCTGCGCCTGCGTCAGGCCGGCGCGCGGCTGGCCGCCCTGCTCAACGCGCTGCTGGATCCGGCCCAGACCGAGGCAGACGCGGCACGGGCCGCCGGCAAGCGGACTCCTGATTGATTAGATTATGCTAATATTATGGCCGTGCGCCCCCGGAGCCTGCCATGAATCCGACCGTCCAGCCGTTCTTCCATAGCGACAGCGGCACCTGGACCTATGTGGTCGCCGACCCGGCCAGCGGCGAGGCGGCCATCATCGACCCGGTGCTCGACTTCGACCCCAAGGCCGCGCGTACCTCGACCGCCTCGGCCGAGGCGGTGCTGGCCCATGTCCGCGACCGCGGCCTGCGCGTGGTCTGGATCCTGGAAACCCATGCCCACGCCGACCACCTGAGCGCCGGCCACTGGCTCAAGCCCCACCTCCCCGACGCCAGGCTCGCCATCGGCGAGGGCATCCGCCGGGTGCAAAAGACCTTCCGCCCGATCTTCAACCTGGGCGAACACTTCCCGGTGGACGGCTCGCAGTTCGACCACTTGTTCGATGACGAGGAGACCTTCCGCATCGGCGGACTCACGGCCCGGGTCATCGCCGTGCCCGGCCACACCAGCGACTCGGTGGCCTACCTGATCGGCGATGCCCTGTTCACCGGCGACAGCCTGTTCATGCCCGATGGCGGCACCGCGCGCTGCGACTTCCCCGGCGGCGACGCCGCCACGCTGTACCGCTCGATCCAGCGCCTGTACGCCCTGCCCGACGACACCCGCGTGTTCGTCTGCCACGACTACGCCCCGGGCGGGCGCGACGTGCGCTGCCAGACCACCATCGGCGAGCAGAAGCGCGGCAACATCCACATTCGCGAGGGCGTGAGCGAGGCCGAGTTCGTGGCCATGCGCACCGCGCGCGACGCCACCCTGGCCATGCCGACGCTGATCCTGCCCGCGGTCCAGGTGAACATCCGCGCCGGCGCACTGCCGCCGCCGGAGGACAACGGCGTGCGCTACCTGAAGTTGCCGGTGGATCGGCTCTGAGCCGGCGCCGCCTCAGGGACAGCCGGTCTCGGGGCAGTCCGACACGGCCACGCCGAGCAGCTCGCGCACCCGCGGCTCGGTGCTGCGCATGCCGGCCTGGCGACCGGTCGCGATCGCCTCCTCGACCGGCTGTCCATCACGCGCCAGCGCCAAGGCGAGCAGGGCACCGGCGCGATTGCCGGTAGCGCAGTACAGCAGGGTCCGCCGCTCGGCCCCGCGCAGGGTTTCGCGCAACCGGTCGGCCTTGTCCAGATCCAGCCCTTCGGCGCCCTGCACCGGGATCTGGTGGTGCTCCAGCCCGGCGGCCGCCGCCTCGGTGGCCGGATCGCGTCCGGCCAGCTCGGCCTCGGTGCGCAGGCTGATCGCTCGCTGCACCCCGAGGGCGGCCAAGGCCGGCCAGTCCTCGGCCGCCGGCTGCCCACCCACCCACACCCCGTCCGCAGTGCGCGTCAGGACGAGACCGGAAGGCAGGACCCGGGCCGCGCCATCGCCCTGCTCCGGCGCGGTCGCGGACTGCCCCGGGGGCAGCTGCGCCGATGACGGCATCGGCGCACCGGCACAGCCGGCGAGCACGATGCCCAGAACGGGAATGGCCAGCCAAGGGGTATGACGGTGCTCGGACATGTCGCTTCCTCCTGCTGTTGTGTGGAACAAGGTGGACCTGGCCGCAACGGTGTCGGGCGCCGGCTCAGTCCACGGCCTCGGTGGCCTCTACCGGCCGGGCCAGCTCGTCGAAGGCGCGCAGCGCCTCGGCGGCATACACCATCGAGGGACCGGCGCCCATGTAGATACCCATGGCGCAGGTTTCCAGTATCTGCTCGCGAGTGGCGCCGGCACGGATCGCGGCCTTGACGTGGAATCCGATACAGCCATCGCAACGGGTAGCGATGGCGATGCCGATGGCGATCAGTTCCTTGGTCTTGACGTCGAGGGCGGCCGGGGCGAGTGCCTCGCGGGCGAGCTGGCTGAAGGCACGCATTGGACCGGGCGCGCCCTGGCGCAGGCCGGCAATGGCCGTATTGAGGTCGTCGATCAGTGACGGGAAGGGCTGGGACATGGGCGTTACGTGCGGTGAGGAATGGTTTCACCGCGCCAGCGCGGCGCGCGTCCAGCGCACGATGTCGGGCGTGGCCATGGCACCGGCCTGGCGGGCGCGCTCTTGTCCGCGCACGAACAACACCAGGGTCGGAATGCTGCGGATGGCGAACCGGTCGGCCAGCACCGGTTGGCTCTGGGTATCGACCTTGGCCAGCCGCACGAACGGCTCCAGCTCGGCGGCGGCGCGCTCGAAATGCGGCGCCATCACCTTGCACGGGCCGCACCACGGCGCCCAGAAATCGACCAGCAGCGGCAGCCCGGCACGGGCATGACGCTCGAAGTCGTCCACCGTCAGCGCGACCGGATGGCCGGCAAACAGCGGCCGGTGGCAACGGCCGCAGTTGGGCGCATCGCCCAGCCGTGCCTGCGGCACCCGGTTGGTGGTGCCGCAGTGCGGGCAGGGCAGCTCCAGGGTGGCATCGTGCGGATGCGTACTCATGCACCGGCCTCGAAATGCTTGTCGCCGAGCAGCACCCGGCCATGGGCGTCCTTGACGGTGACTTCGACCTCGACGCCGTCGCGCACGCTCTGGGTGACGATGCAGAAGTCCTCGAACTGGCCGAGGATGCGCTCGAGCTGCTGGTACTGCTCGCCGCCCTCGGGCAGGTGCAGCTCCACCCAGGCCTTGGGAATGCGCCAGCGCCCGGCGGCGTTGCGCGCGATGGTCGCGGTCACGTCCGCGCGCAAGCGGCCGGGTTCGTTCCTGAATTTGCGCAGGGCGAACAACAGGCTGGCGCTCAGGCAGTTGCCGAGCGCGGCCAGCAGCAAGCGCGAGGGGTCCGGACCGGTACCGCCGCCGAGCGGCGGGCCCTCGTCGGTGTGCAGTGCCGCGATGGCGGTGTCGGGGAACTCGATGCGGAAGGCGTAGCCGGCCTCCTGCTCGATGCGGATGCGGACGTCTCGGGTCTCGCTCATGATCTGTCCTCGTGAAGCGTTCGTCTGCCGTGCATGACTTGTCGCAGGCGCGACGTGAGCCGCGGCCGATGACTGGGCGGAACAACCCGTCGCGCTTACGCCGCTCCTGCGCGCAACCGTCAATGGATGCCGGCGGGCACCTCGACCCAGAACGCGCCGCGCAGCTCGCCCTCGCGGTAGCCGGTGGCGGCATCGTCCGGGTAGTTGGCCGCGATCGCCTTGGCGATGCCCGGGTCGATCTCGCGACCGTGGCACAGCGTGCACGGCGCCTCGACGCGGATGCCGCGCATGAAGCGCAAGGCCACGCCGTCGGGTAAGCCGTCGCGCAACACGGCGCGCTGCGCCTCGGGCGCTTCGCCATCGGCGACGTTGGCCGCGAAATCGCGCAGCACCGCCGCCTGCCACTCGGTGGCGGCGTTGGCCGGATTGCGCACGCGCTCGGAAGTGCGGCCAAGCCGCACGCCATGCGCCTGCATCACTTCGCTGGCGATCACCGGCGCCTGTACGGTGCAGAAGTCGATCGCACCGAGTGGGCCTTCGGCCTGCATGCGCCCCTGCAATGCAGCGCGCAGGCGCATGCCTAATTCGCCGATGGCCGCCTCGGCGCGCGCCAGCGACGCCTCGTCGGCATCGGGTGGTCCGACCTGCGGCTCGGCGGGCGTGGTATCGGTGGCCGGCTGGCAGGCCATCAGCACGGTCGCGGCCAGAATGATCGGTAGCAGATGACGGTTCATGCGGCCTCCTTGGCCGGCACGTGCCCGCGGCACAGCCAGCCGTAGTAGAGCAGCGGAATGACGACCAGGGTCAGCACGGTCGAGACCAGGATGCCGAAGATCAGCGAGATGGCCAGGCCGTTGAAGATCGGATCGTCGAGGATGAAGAACGCACCGGCCATCGCCGCCAACGCGGTCAGCACGATCGGTTGCGCGCGCACCGCGCAGGCGTCGATCACCGCCGACTCCAGTGACTGGCCCTGCGCCAGCGCGTGGTTGATGAAGTCCACCAGCAAAATCGAGTTGCGCACGATGATGCCGGCCAGCGCGATCATGCCGATCATCGAGGTGGCGGTGAACTGCGCACCCAGCAGGGCATGCCCCGGCATCACGCCGATCACGGTCAGCGGGATCGGCGCCATGATGATCAGCGGCACCACGTAGCTGCGGAACTGACCGACCACCAGCAGGTAGATCAGCACGATGCCGGCGGCATAGGCCAGGCCCATGTCGCGGAAGGTCTCGAAGGTGATCTGCCATTCGCCGTCCCACTTGATCGCGAAACGGTCGGTGTCGGCCGGCTGCGCGAAGAAGTGCTGCGTCAGCGAATGGCCGGCGACCGTCTCGCGGCGGAGCTGGCCGACCAGATCGAACATGCCGTACAGCGGGCTGTCGAGCGCGCCGGCCTCGTCGGCGGTGACGTACACCACCGGCAGCAGATCCTTGTGGTGGATCGCACCCTCCCAGGCATCGCGACGGACCTGCACGAGCTCCGACAACGGCACCAGCCGGCCGTCGTTCGCGCGCACCCGCAAGGCCAGCAACTGGTCGAGACTGGCCTGATCGCCGGCCGGCAGCCGCAGGCG
>JBEQAM010000039.1:0-11218 GCA_041640375.1 Rehaibacterium sp.
CATCGCCATGCCTGCCTGCGCGCGCTCGCGCTGCTGCCCGATGGCTGAGTCCGCACGCCCGCCGCTGCATCCGGATGCCCGTGGCTGGTGTGTCGCCGCCGCCACGGTCGCCGCCCTGCCGCTGCTGTTGCTGCTGCCCGGCTGGCTCGCCGCCACGCTGGCCACCGTCGGCCTGGTCTCGGCCTGGAGCAGCGCGCACCGCCCCTGGCCGGACTGGCTGCGGCTGCTGCTGACCCTGTCCCTGGCCGGACTGGTGTTGGCGGCCTTCGGTTTCCGTTTCGGCCGCGACACCGGTTGCGCGCTGCTGCTGGCGATGCTGGCGCTCAAGCTGGGCGAGACGCGCTGGCTGCGTGATGGGCGCAGCCTGGTCGGTTTCGCGCTGTTCGCCACCTTCGCCGCCTTCCTGCAGGACCAGGGGCCACTGACGCTGGCGCTGGCGGTCCCGGCGGTGACGATGGCGCTGGCCGCCAGCAGCCGCATGGCCGAGAGCGAGGCGCCGGACGGCGTGGCGACCCCCGCGGCGCGCCGGCTGGCCGGTGCCGTCGCATGGATCGCGCTGGCGATCCCGCTGGCGATGGTGGCGTTCTGGCTGTTCCCCCGCTTCCCGGCTCCGCTGTGGGGCGTACCCGAGAATGCGCTGGCGCGCACCGGCATCAGCGACCGGATGGAACCCGGGCAATGGCTGGACCTGATGAACGACGACGCGCCGGCCTTCCGGGCGCGTTTCTTCGGTCCGCCGCCACCGGTCGAGCAGATGTACTGGCGCGGACCGGTGCTGTGGGATTTCGACGGCCGCGCCTGGACCCGCGCCCCGTGGATCACGTCACTGCCGCCGGCGCCGGTCGAGGCGGCCGGCCCGCCGCTGTCCTACGAGATCACCCTGGAGCCGACCGACAAGCGCTTCCTGTTCGTCCTGGACCTGCCCACCACGGCGCCGCCCGATGCCGTGATGGGCCTGGATCTGGCGCCTTACGCCCGCCGTCCGGTGTCCAGCCTGCAACGTTACCGGCTCCAATCCGTGCCGCCGGCGCGCTTCGAGCCGCAGCTGGGCCAGCTGCTGCGGCAGGCGGCGACGCGGCTGCCCGAAGGCTACAACCCGCGCACGCTGGCGCTGGCGCAGCGCTGGCGCGGGGAGGGCGCGAACGACGAGGAAGTCATCCGCCGCGCGCTGGCCTGGTTCCGCGCCGAGTTCACCTACTCGCTGGATGCGCCGCCGCTCGGCCGCCACAGCGTCGACGAGTTCCTGTTCGTCACCCGGCAGGGTTTCTGCGAACACTTCAGCTCCTCGTTCGCCGTGCTGATGCGTGCCGCCGGCATCCCGGCCCGCGTGGTGACCGGCTACGCCGGCGGCTTCCGCAACCCGATCGGCGACTACTGGCTGATCCGCCAGTCCGACGCCCACGCCTGGACCGAGGTCTGGCTGGAGGGGCGCGGCTGGACCCGCATCGACCCGACCGCCGCGGTCGATCCCGAGCGCGTCTTCCTGCGCAGCGGCTTCATCGGCGGCGGACTGGCCGGACTGGACGAGAGGCTGGTCCCGATCGCCACCTTCGCCGACTGGCTGCGGCGCGGCTGGAACGAGTTCGTGCTCGGCTTCGACGCCAACCGTCAGCGCCTGCTGCTGCGCCCGCTCGGCATCGAGGAAGCCAGCGCCGGCCAACTCGCCCTGGCCTTCGCGGCGGGTGTCGGCCTGTCGCTGGCGCTGACCCTGTGGCTGCTGCTGCGGCAATCCGCGCCGCGAACCGATCCGCTACTCGCCGCCTACGCCCGCTTCCTCCTGCGCTTGGCCCGCGCCGGCGTGGCCAAGGCTCCGCACGAGCCGCCGCTGGCCTTCGCCGAACGCGCCGCCGCCCGGCTGCCGGAGGACGCCGGCGCGATCCTCGCGCTCAGCCGGCGTTTCGCGGCCTGGCGCTATGCTGGTGCAGTACTGGACAACGAGGCGCGTGCGCAACTGGCCCGCGCCTTGCGCAACTTCCGGCCGCGCGCGCGCGCGCGGCCCCTGCCTGGAGCCGATCCATGAGTCGTCCCGGTCTTTCCCCCAAGCTCGCCACCCTGTTGGCTGCTGCCTTCGTGCTGGCCGGTTGCGCCACCGCGCCGGCCCCGCTGCGCGGCGACTACGCGCCACTCACCCCGGCCGATGCGGCCAGCACGGCCGCCGTCGGCGCCAGCGTGCGCTGGGGCGGCACGATCGCCGCGGTCGAGCCGCGCCGCGACAGCACCTGCCTGCAGATCGTCGGTCGCGACCTGGGCAGCCTCGCGCGCCCCCGCAGCGACGACAGCACCACCGGCCGCTTCCTGGCCTGCCGCGCCGGCTTCTACGATCCGCAAGTGTTCGCCACCGGCCGCGAAGTGACCGTCGTCGGGCGCATCGACGGCATGGAAACGCGCCTGATCGGCGAGTACGAGTACCGCCATCCACGCGTGGCCGCCGATGTCATCTACCTGTGGCCGCCACGGCAGGAGGTCGACCCGCGCTGGCGCGACCCGTGGTATTACCCCTACCCGTACTGGTACGGCCCGCGCCACTGGTGGTGGTGGTGAGGCCAGTGGCCTCCGCGCGGCCTGCGCCTGAGTGGCTGGTTTTCGCGGCCGCTCAGCCCGGCGGCCAAGCCATCTGCCGGCCGGCCAGCAGGTGCAGGTGAATGTGGTAGACCGACTGCCCGCCGTCGCGCTGGCAGTTGAACACGGTGCGGTAACCGCGCTCGGAAAAGCCCTCCCGCTTCGCATAGTCCGCGGCGGCCAGCACCAGGCGGCCGACCAGCTCCGCGTGTTCCGGCGTCAGGTCGTTGAGCGTGGCGATCGGCTGCTTCGGCACGAACAGCACATGCACCGGCGCCTGCGGGTTGATGTCGCGAAAGGCCAGCACGTGTTCGTCCTCGTAGACGATGTCGGCCGGGATCTCACGGCGGATGATCTTGGCGAACAGGGTGTCGGACATGAGCGCGGGAATCGGGAATCGGGAATCGGGAGAGAGCATCGAGGGAGAGAGCATCGAGTCTCGCAGCCCGGGATGCAAGCCGACGCCCGCCATGGACCGCTCAGGGCGGAATCTCGCTGCGCGAACCGAAGGCGTGGGCCAAGGTGCCGCGGTCGATGTATTCCAGCTCGCCGCCCAGCGGCAAGCCGTGCGCCAACCGGCTCGGGCGCACGCCATACTGGCGCGCGAGCTGGGCCAGGTAGTGTGCGGTGGCCTCGCCCTCGACGGTCGGGTTGGTGGCGATGATCAGCTCGCGCACGTCGCCGGCGGCGAGCCGCGTCGCGAGCAGATCCAGGCCGAGTTCGCGCGGGCCGATGCCGTCCAGCGGCGACAGCCGCCCCTGCAGCACGAAATACAGCCCGCGGTAGCCGGTGGCCAGTTCGATGGCAAGGCGGTCGGCCGGGGTTTCCACCGCGCAGAGCAGCTGCGTCTCGCGCGCGGCACTGGCGCACAGTGGGCAGACCGGCGCCTCGCTGAAGTCGCGGCAACGCTCGCAGTGACCGATCTTCTCCATCGCCTCGGCCAGGCGCGCAGCCAGCCGCGTCCCGCCCTCACGATCGCGTTCGAGCAGGTGATAGGCCATGCGCTGCGCCGATTTCTGCCCGACACCGGGCAGGCAGCGCAGAGCGTCGATCAGCTGGTCGAGCAGTGGGGATGCGCTCACGGGCATCGCGCGTTGAGGAGCGGGAGAGATGTCGATGACGGGGGAGTCGCCGCACTCCGGCACCGACGGGAATGACGACTCCGGAAGGTTTTCCCGAGCCCCGGAATTCAGAACGGCAGTTTGATGCCGGGCGGCAGCGGCATGCCGGCGGTCACCTTGGCCATGTGCTGCTGGCTCAGCTCGTTGGCCTTGTTGACCGCATCGTTGAAGGCGGCCGCGACCAGGTCCTCCAGCATCTCGGCATCGCCGAGGGCCTGCGGGTCGATGCGGACGCGACGGGTTTCCATGCGACCGGTCAGGGTCACCTGCACCATCCCGCCACCGGCCTGGCCGGTGACCTCGAGCCTGGCGAGTTCTTCCTGCGCGCGCTGCATGTTCTCCTGCATCCGCTGCGCCTGCTGCATGAGTTGGGCGATGTTGCCTCGCATGATTTCAGTTTCCTTCGGCGTGGTTTTCGGTAAGCGGCCGGATCGAGCCGGGCACGAGCTGGGCGCCGTACTCGTCGATCAGCCGCCGGACGGTAGGATCTTGGAGGAATGCCGCTTCGGCCTGGTCCTGGCGCTCGTTGCGCTCGCGCAGGGCGCGACCGTGCAGGGTTTCGGCGCTGGCGGGGATGGATTTTTCGAAGCGGATTTCGGGCATGCACCCGAGAACCGGCTCCAGCGCCTGCGCCAGCGAACGCGCCAGCGCGTCGGTGCGCAACATCTCCATTTCGTCTGGCAGTGCCAGGCGCAGGATCCCGTCGGCGTAGCCGCAGAAGGCGGCATGCGATGCGAGCTGCTTGGCCGGTGGGCGCACGTCGGCGCGGGCGAGCAGATCGAACCAGTCCTGGGCGTTGGCCAGGGCGACGGCGGCAGGCCTCACCGGCGTCGGCGCCGGGACTGGCGCCGAGGGGTACTCGAGCGGCCTGGACGCCGCCCCCGTGACCGGCGTCGCCGGCCCGGCCAGCGCCGGCCGGACCTCGTCGGACATGGCACGCGGCGCGGCGGCCGGGGTTCCGACCGCCGCAGGCGTCGGCATCTGGCGATGCGGCATGGCGGCACCGGACGCCGGGGCGGCTTCACTGCCGAGCGTGCCGGCCGGGCGAAAGGCCAGCATCCGCAGCAGCGCCATCTCGAAGCCGACGCGTGCGCTCGGCGCATACGGCAGGTCGCGGCGGCCGGTGATCGCCATCTGGTACCACAGCTGCACCAGTTCGGGCGCCAGCTTCGCCGCCAGCGCGGCGGTGTCGAGCCGCGCCTCCTCGCCGGCCATGCCGGGGACGAGCTGCCGCAACTGGATGCGGTGCAGCGTCGCGGCCAGTTCGTCCAGCACGCTGGCGAAGTCGGGCGAAAAGCCGGCCAATGTCTCGATCCGCGCCATCAGTGTCGCGCCGTCGCCATCGGCCAGCGCCTCCAGCAGCGCGCCGACCTGGCCGCGATCGACGGTGCCGAGCATCGCCCGCACCGCGTCCTCGCCGAGTTGGCTGCCGGTGTAGGCGATGGCCTGGTCGAGCAGGGACAGGCCGTCGCGCAGGCTGCCGTCGGCGGCGCGTGCCAGCACTTCGATCGCACCCGGCTCGAAGGCGATGCCTTCAGCGGCGAGGATCTTCTCCATCTGACCGCGGATCTGCGCCTCGTCCAGCCGCTTGAGGTTGAACTGCAGGCAGCGCGAGAGCACCGTCACCGGGAGTTTTTCCGGATCGGTGGTGGCGAGCAGGAACTTCACATGCCCTGGCGGCTCCTCCAGCGTCTTGAGCAGCGCATTGAACGCCGGCTTGGACAACATGTGCACCTCGTCGATCAGGTACACCTTGGTGCGCCCGCGCGAGGGCATGTACTGGGCGTTGTCGATCAGCTCGCGGACGTTGTCCACGCCGGTGTGGCTCGCGGCGTCGATCTCCAGCAGGTCGACGAAGCGACCGGCGTCGATGTCGGTGCAGGCACCGCACTCGCCGCACGGCTCGGCCGAGGTGCCGCGCTCGCAGTTCAGGCTCTTGGCGAAGATGCGCGCGATGGTGGTCTTGCCGACGCCACGGGTGCCGGTGAACAGGAAGGCATGGTGGACGCGACCACTGTCGAGCGCATTGCCGAGCGCACGCACCACGTGCTCTTGCCCGACCAGTTCGGCGAAGCGCTTCGGGCGCCACTTGCGGGCGAGGACGAGGTAGGACATCGGCAGGCCGTCGCGGAGGATCGACCCATTGTGCCAAGCCCCCAGACCCCGGCCAAGCGCGAAACGGCGTTTACTTGTCGCCCGGGAGGGGGGCCGGTATCATTCCGCCTCTTGTTTCAGGCGGGGCGCAGGATGCGCCGTCCTCTGCGGAGAGGTGTCCGAGTGGTTGAAGGAGCACGCCTGGAAAGTGTGTATACGGCTAAACCCCGTATCGCGGGTTCGAATCCCGCCCTCTCCGCCACTCATGCAGGTCCCCTGTGAGCGCCCGCGCCTGTGTCTGCGGATTTTCCATGGGGTCCCGGGCCGGTGCGATGCCGGCGTTCGCGTCCATGGCGGCCCCCGTCGGCCCCTCGCGACGATAGGTCGAAAACCCCGCCAGGTCCGGAAGGAAGCAACGGTATCGGCTGATTCGGGCGCCGAGGCCAGCCGGCGGGGGTTCGCCACCCTCGCCAGATTCCGGACCTGGGCCACGGCCAGGTTCGGCCTCCTGCCTCACCAGACCGCCCGCCTCCGGCATCCTGCCTGCGGCGCTCGTCGGCGCGCGCTCAGCCACCGGCTGAGCGCAAGCGCGCCTTCTCGCCCGGAAGGAAGCAACGGTATCGGCTGATTCGGGCGCCGAGACCAGCCGGCGGGGGCTCGCCACCCTCGCCCCTTCGCCCCACACCTGCCTCGGAACGCCCGCGGCGTCCGCGGCGGGCGTTCAGGGTTCCGGATGCAGCCAGCCGGCCTCGCCGTCGGCGTAGCGCTCGTGCTTCCAGATCGGCACCCGCACCTTCACTTGGTCGATGATCCAGCGGCAGGCGGCGAAAGCCGCGTCGCGGTGACCGGCGCTGACGCCGACCCAGACCGCCAGCTCACCGGGCGCCAAATCGCCGACGCGGTGCACGCAGCGCGCCTCGACGATCCGGAAACGTCGCAAGGCTTCATCGAGGATGCGCTCACCTTCGGCTTCGGCCAGCGTCACATGGGCCTCGTAGCGCAGCCCGGTCACCGGCCTGCCCTCGTTTCGGTTGCGCACCCAGCCCTCGAAGCCGGCGTAGGCGCCGGCGCGCTGGTCCAGCAACGCCTCGCGCAGCGGGGCGATCTCGAACGGCGCGGCGGCCAGGCGGAAGCGCGTCACCGCTCAGCCCCCCGACACCGGCGGAATGAAGGCGATCTCGGCGCCCTCGTACAACGGCGTATCCCAGCCGACGAACTCCGCCCCCATCGCCACCCGCAGCCGGTCGGCCGGAAAGACGAAGCCGTGGCGCGCACGCAGCGACTCGTACAACTCGCGCAGCGCTCCGGCTTCGGTATCGATCGTTTCGGTCTCGCACCCCGCGGCGTCGCGCAGGCTGGCGAAATACAGCGCCGTCACTTTCATCGCTTCGCCACCTCGCCGAAATCGCGCTTGCCGCCACGTTTGCCGAGTAACTTCGCCGGGCCGATGACGATGCCGTGCGACAGCGCCTTGCACATGTCGTAGACGGTGAGCGCAGCGACCGTGGCGCCGGTCAGTGCCTCCATCTCCACCCCGGTCCGGTGGGTGACACGCACGGCGCAACGGATCGCCAGCACGGCATCGGATGTCCATTCGACATCGAACCGGCAGCCGTCGATCGGCAACGGGTGGCAGAACGGAATCAGCTCGTGGGTGCGCTTGACCGCCAGCGTGCCGGCGATGATCGCGGTGTCGACCACCGCGCCTTTCTTCGTCGCCATCCTCGCGCCGCGCAGGTCGGCGGCCACGGCGGCGGGGAACCGGACACGGCACTCGGCCATTGCCTCGCGCACGGTCGTCGCCTTGGCAGATACGTCGACCATCGCGGGACGACCCGCGGCATCGACATGGGTCAGCACGGGCTTTTTCTTCGCCATCCTCAACCGCCTATCAGGTACATCTCGATCTTCCTGGCCGCGTCCTGGCGCGGGCCGCGCAGTTCGCTGTAACGGTCGCCGCGCCCGCGCCAGACCCGTGCGATCCGCGCCGCCAGCGCCTCGTCGCTTTCGCCAGGCAATGGCCGGACATCATGGCCTCGGCCAGCGAACAGACAAGTGAACAGCTGGCCATCGGCCGACAGTCGCGCGCGATGGCAGTCGCCACAGAACGGCTCGCTCACCGAGCTGACGAAGCCGACCTCGCCGGCACCGTCGGCGAAGGCGTAACGCTCGGCGACCTCGCCGCGGTAGCCGGGCGAAAGCGCGCGCAACGGCCAGCGTGCGTGGATGCGGTCGCGCAGTTCGGCCGAGGGCACCACCCGCTCCGGCCGCCAGCCGTTGCAGCTGCCGACATCCATGAATTCGATGAAGCGCACCACGTGCGGCGTGCCGCGAAAACGCTCGACCAGAGGCAGCACATCGTCCTCGTTGACGCCGCGCTGGACCACGCAGTTGATCTTCATCGCCGCGAAACCCGCCGCCTCGGCGGCGGCGAAGCCGGCCAGCACTTCGCCGAGTTCGCCGCGCCCGCCGGTGAGCGCGCGGAAGCGTGCCGGGTCGAGCGAGTCGATGCTCACCGTCAACCGGTGCAGGCCGGCCGCGCGCAGGGCCAGCGCCTGGCGTGCCAGCAGCGCACCATTGGTGGTCAGCGCCAGATCGTCCACGCCCGGAATCGCCGCCAGCCGCGCCACCAGCGCGGGCAGATCCTTGCGCAGCAGCGGCTCGCCGCCGGTCAGGCGCAGCTTGCGCACGCCCAGGCGCACGAAGGCGCGCGCCAGCCGCTCGATCTGGTCGAACGACAGGCGGTGCGCGCGGTCGAGCGCACTCTCTCCGTCCGGCACGTGCTCGGCCGGCATGCAGTAGGGGCAACGGAAGTTGCAGGTCTCGATGACCGAGATGCGCAGGTCGTGCAGCGGCCGCCCCAGACGGTCGCGCGGTGCGGCAGCCACCGGCAGCGGATCGGGCATCCTCATGACGCCGCCGCCACGTGCGCGTCGATGGGCGCGGAGAGCGCGACCGCCTCGCCCCGGCGCGCCACGCGGTAGCCGCGTGTGGCCAGCACTTCGCCATCGGCGTGCGAGGCGTAGTGATAGATCAGCAGGCGATCGAGCAGCTCGCGCGGGTACTCGCGCTCCAGCTCGTCGATGCCGCTGTGGGAGGGGTTGCCGTGCAGCGCGCAATCGTGCGCCACCAGCTCGCCGGCATCGGCGAAGCGCGCCAGCATCTCGGGAATCGGCCGGGTGTCACCGGTGAACACGAAGCTGCCACGCAGCCGCAGCCCGTAGGCGGTTTCTGGCAGGTGGTGGCGAACCGGGAACACTTCGTGCCACCAGCCGGCGTGCCAGAAGCCGCGCGTCACCGGCACCAGCCGGAAGGCGTCCCAGAAATTGGCGCCGCCCTCGGCCAGCACGCCCGGGTAGTCGGCGACCCGCGCCTGCAGGTGCGGCACGACCGGCGCCGGCACGTACAGCGCCACCTGGCCCCGGCGCGCCGGATCGAACCAGACCCGGAAAAACAGCTGCTCCATCCCGCCGACGTGGTCCATGTGCACATGGGTGATGAACACCGCGCGCGGCGGTTCCGCATAGCGCCGAAGATAGGCCGCGAGCGCCTCCAGTCCGCAGTCGATCAGCAGGTGCGGGCGCCCGTCATGTTCGATCACGGCACTGGCCGAACCCAGCTCGCCGGCGGCACCGGCGCTGCCGACGCCGAGGAATCGCATCGCCCAGCTCATGCCCCCTCCCCGGCCCAGGCCGACTCGTAACCCTCGACGATGACGCGGTGGCAGCGCATCACCTCTTCGACTGCACGGCCGTCGCGCAGTTTCAGCAGGGAGCGCTCGAGCCGGCGCAGGTTGGCATGGCGCCAGCCGTCGGCGACACGGCGGCGCCGGCCGCGGTCGAAATCGATCAGCCACACCGACCGCCCCGGGTCCACCAGGATGTTGTGCGCGTTCAGATCGGCGTGGCAGACGCCTGCGCGGTGGAAGGCCGCCAGCACCTCGCCAACCCGCGCCCATGGGGGCGCATCCAGGTCGTCCCGCAGCAGCTCGGCCAGCGAACGCGCTCCGGGAATGCGCTGGACGAGGATGTCCGCGGTGTAGGTCAGGCCCCGGCGCCGATAGCCGGCGGCGATCGGCGCCGGCACCGGCAGATCCAGACCGCGCAGCTCGGCCAGCAGCCGGAACTCGGCGAAACTGCGGGTGCGGTCGGCGCCGCGCCAGAGATAGCGGTCGCGATTCAAGCGCGCCACCAGCCCGCCACGCCGGTAATGGCGCAGCACCGCCTCACCGAACTCGCCGCGCACGAACCAGGCGGCACCGCGTCCGCCGCGCTCGCCCACCGGCCGAGCGTCCCCACCCCAGGCCGCCGGCTCGAACAGCTCATAGCCGGCTTGCGGCAGGCGTGCGCGGTCGAACACAATCGCCGCTTCGCCATTGGCGTTGTGCAGGGGCTGCAGGCTCTCGGCAATGGCCGTCGTCATCGGTTCTGGGGCACGGCTGTCATCGACTTCAGTCTAACAATCCCGACGTGTCCGCCGCGCCCCGCTCGCTCTGCCTGCTTCGCCTGTCCGCCCTCGGCGATGCCACCCACGTCGTGCCGGTGGTGCGCACGCTGCAGCGGCACTGGCCGGATACTGCACTGACCTGGGTGATCGGCCCCGGCGAGCGCAAGCTGCTCGACGGACTGGAAGGCGTCGAGTTCGTCGTCTACGACAAGAAGACCGGCTGGAGCGGCATGCGCGCGCTATGGCGCCAGCTGTCGGGCCGCCGCTTCGACGCACTGTTGCAGATGCAGCTGGCCGCGCGCGCCAACCTGCTCTCGCTCGGCATCCGCGCCGACCGCCGGATCGGTTTTGACCGTGCGCGCAGCAAGGAAGGCCACGGCCTGGTCGTGCGCGAACGCATCCCGGCCGGCGGCCGCCATGTGCTGGACGTACTCGGCCGTTTCCTCGAACCGCTGGGCCTGTGCCAGGATCGCGTCGAATGGCACCTGCCGGTACCCGCCGAGGCGCGCGAATGGGCGGCCGCGCAATTACCCGGCGATCAGCCGACCCTGCTGGTCTCGCCCTGCTCCAGTCACCGGCTGCGCAACTGGCGCCCCGAGCGCTACGCCGCGGTGGCCGACCACGCCGCCACGCGCGGCTGGCGCATCGCCCTGTGCGGCGGCCGCAGCGAACTGGAGCGCCGCACCGGCGACGCGATCCTCGCGGCGATGCAGGCACCGGCCATCGATCTGATCGGCAAGGACACGCTCAAGCGCCTGCTGGCCCTGCTGGAACGCGCCACACTGGTACTCAGCCCCGATTCCGGCCCGGTGCACATGGCCAACGCGATGGGTACGCCGGTGCTCGGCCTGTACGCCTGCACCGACGCCGAGCGCAGCGGCCCCTACTCGGACCGGCGCTGGACGGTGAACCGCTATGACGAAGCCGCCCGCCGCTTCCTCGGCAAGCCGGGTGACGCGCTGCGCTGGGGCAAGCGGGTGGAGTTCCCCGGCGCGATG
>JBEQAM010000040.1:0-11121 GCA_041640375.1 Rehaibacterium sp.
ACGAGCGGGTGGTGCCGGTGATCCTCGGCGAGCACGTCTCGGCCGAGGAGGGCACCGGTGCGGTGCACACCGCGCCCGGCCACGGCCAGGAAGACTTCGCGGTCGGCCTCAAGTACGACCTGATCGCTTCGCTGCCGGCGGCGACCATCAACCCGGTCGGCGGCAACGGTGCCTATCTGCCGGGCACGCCGCTGTTCGAAGGCCAGCACATCTGGAAGGCCAACGCCACCATCGTCGAACTGCTGCGCGAGCGGGGCCGGCTGCTCGCCCATGCCGAGATCCGTCACAGCTATCCGCACTGCTGGCGGCACAAGTCGCCGGTGGCGTTCCGCGCCACGCCGCAGTGGTTCATCTCGATGGACAAGGCCGGGCTGCGCGCGGACGCGCTCAGGGAAATCGCCCGTATCGGCGGCGAAGGCGGCTGGTACCCGTCCTGGGGGCAGGAACGCATCACGCGCATGATCGAGGGCCGTCCCGACTGGTGCATCTCGCGCCAGCGCACCTGGGGTGTGCCGATCGCGCTGTTCGTCCATCGACAGACCGGCGAGCCGCATCCGCGCTCGGTCGCGCTGATGCGCCAGGTGGCCGACCGCATCGAGCAGGCGGGCATCGATGCCTGGTACGCCCTCGACGCCGCCGAACTGCTCGGCGACGAGGCTGCGCACTACGAGAAAGTCACCGACATCCTCGATGTCTGGTTCGACTCCGGCGTGACCCACGAGGGCGTGCTGGCCGCGCGCGGCCTGGGCAAGCCGGCCGATCTGTACCTGGAAGGCTCCGACCAGCATCGTGGCTGGTTCCAGAGCTCGCTGCTGACCGGTGTCGCCATCGACCGCGCCGCGCCCTACCGGCAGTGCCTGACGCACGGCTTCACCGTCGACCAGCACGGTCGCAAGATGTCCAAGTCGGTCGGCAACGTGGTGGCGCCGCAGCAGGTGATGGATGCGATGGGTGCCGACGTGTTGCGCCTGTGGGTGGCTGCCACCGACTACCGCAACGAGATGTCGGTGAGCGACGAGATCCTCAAGCGCACCGCCGACGTCTACCGCCGCATCCGCAACACCGCGCGCTTCCTGCTCGGCAACCTGGCCGGCTTCGACCCGGCGAGGCACCAGGTGCCGCATGAGGAGATGGTGCTGCTCGACCGCTGGGCCGTGCATCGCGCCCACGAGCTGCAGCAGAAGATCACCGCCGCCTACGAGCGCTACGACTTCGCCGAGATCGTGCAGGGGGTGGTGAACTTCTGCAGCGTCGATCTGGGCGCGCTGTACCTGGACATCACCAAGGACCGGCTCTACACCATGCCGGAGAACAGCCCGGGCCGGCGCTCGGCGCAGACCGCGATGTTCCACATCGCCGAGGCCTTCGTGCGCTGGATCGCGCCGATTTTGAGCTTCACCGCCGACGAGATCTGGGGGTATCTGCCGGGCGAGCGCGAGCAGAACGTGCTGTTCACCACCTGGTACGACGGGCTGGCGCCGCTGCCGGCGGATGCCGTGCTGTCGGCGACGGACTTCGGCGCGTTGCTGACGCTGCGCGAGACGGTCGCCAAGGTGCTCGAGCCGATGCGTGCCGGTGGCGTGATCGGCGCCTCGCTGGAGGCCGAGGTCGACCTCTACGTCGATGACGCCACGCTGGCGCGTTTCGGCAAGGTCGCCGACGAGCTGCGCTTCCTGTTCATCACCTCCACCCTCGATCTGCATCCGCTCTCGGCCAAGCCCGCCGAAGCCGTGCGCGGCGAGGGCGGTGAGGTGTGGGTCCATGCCCGCGCCAGCGCTCATGGCAAGTGCATCCGCTGTTGGCACTATCGCGCCGATGTCGGCTCCAACCCGGAGCATCCGGAGATCTGCGGCCGCTGCGTGGAGAATGTCGAGGGTGCTGGCGAAGTCCGCCGCTGGTTCTGATGAAGATGGCAAAACCCAACGCATTGCCCTGGCTGTCCCTGTCCGCGCTGGTGATCGCGCTGGACCTGTGGACCAAACACCTGGCGCTGGCCCATCTGGAATACCACCGCCCGGTGCCGTTCATCGACGGCTTCTGGAACTGGACCCTGACCTTCAACACCGGCGCGGCGTTCAGCTTCCTGGCCGGCGCCGGCGGCTGGCAACAGTGGCTGTTCGCCGGGCTGGCGGTCGGCATCAGCGGCCTGCTGGTGTTCTGGCTGGCGCGCACGCCGCGCGGCGACTGGCGCAGCGCACTGCCGTTCGCGCTGGTGATCGGCGGCGCGCTGGGCAACCTGCACGATCGCCTGCGTTGGGGCCATGTGGTCGATTTCATCGACTGGCACTACGCCGGCTGGCATTGGCCGGCCTTCAACGTGGCCGATGCCGCCATCGTCACCGGCGCCATCGGCATCGCCCTGTTCGGCCTGATCCCGCGCAAAAGCGGATAATGGGCGGCATGGACATCCTGCTCGCCAATCCCCGCGGCTTCTGCGCCGGCGTCGACCGCGCCATCGAGATCGTCAAGCGTGCCATCGAGACGCTCGGCGCGCCGATCTACGTGCGCCATGAGGTCGTCCACAACCGTTTCGTGGTCGACGACCTCAAGCAGCGCGGCGCGATCTTCGTCGAGGAGCTGGACGAAGTGCCCGATGGCGCCACGGTGATCTTCTCCGCCCATGGCGTGTCGCAGGCGGTGCGCCGGGAGGCCGCGCGCCGCGGCCTGAAAGTGTTCGACGCCACCTGCCCGCTGGTGACCAAGGTGCACCTGGAGGTGGCGCGCCAGTGCCGCGCCGGCCGCGACATGGTGCTGATCGGCCATGCCGGCCATCCCGAGGTCGAGGGCACGATGGGGCAGTGGGATGCGCAGTCCGGCGGCGGGCGCATCTACCTGGTCGAGGATCTCGATGACGTCGCCGCGCTGGAAGTGGCGCAGCCGGATAACCTCGCCTATACCACCCAGACCACGCTGTCGGTGGACGACACCCGCGGCATCATCGAGGCGCTGCGGGCCAGGTACCCGGCGATCCAGGGACCCAAGAACGACGACATCTGCTACGCCACCCAGAACCGCCAGGACGCGGTGCGCGTGCTGGCCGGCCAGTGTGACCTGGTGCTGGTGGTCGGCTCGCAGAACAGCTCCAACTCCAACCGCCTGCGCGAGCTGGCCGAGCGCGAGGGGGTGCAGGCGCACCTGATCGACGACGCCGGGCACATCGACCCGCGCTGGCTGGAAGGCAAGCGCGCGGTCGGCGTGACCGCCGGCGCGTCCGCCCCCGAGGTGCTGGTGCAGGGCGTGATCGCCCGCCTGCAGCAGCTCGGCGCCGGCGCCGTGCACGACCTCGACGGCAAGCCCGAGGACATGGTTTTCGCCCTGCCCAAGGAACTGCGGATCAGCCTGGTGAATTGACCCGCTTCGGGGGCGGGGCCTAGAATTCCGCCCTTCGCCGGAATAGCTCAGTTGGTAGAGCGGCGCATTCGTAATGCGTAGGTCGCAGGTTCGACTCCTGTTTCCGGCACCAGTCGCAAGCAAAGGCCCGCCGCACGGCGGGCCTTTGCTTTTTCCGGCGATCGACGTCTCGCCGGCTGCGATGGCGGGCGGTTAATCTGGCTGTCCCTTCACGGACGAGTCGCGTGCGATGGCCAAGGCCAAGACCGCCTATGTCTGCTCCGAGTGCGGAGCCTCCTTCAACAAGTGGCAGGGCCAGTGCGGCGAGTGCGGGGCCTGGAACACGCTGTCGGAATTCGTGGTCGAGCCCGCTGCGGCCGCCGGCAGGCCGGCCGTGCGCCACGGTTCCTGGGCGGGACGCGTCGACGGCGCGGCGATCACCCCGCTGCGGGACGTCGGTCAGGCGGTCGAGCAGCGCCTGTCGACCGGCATCGGCGAGCTGGACCGGGTGCTCGGCGGCGGTCTGGTCGAGGGCTCGGTGGTGCTGGTCGGCGGCGATCCGGGCATCGGCAAATCGACGCTGCTGTTGCAGGCGTTGGCGCTGATGGCGGCGCGGGTGCCGGCGCTGTACGTCACCGGCGAGGAAAGCCTGGCGCAGGTCGCCGGCCGCGCGCAGCGGCTCGGCCTGCCGCTGGACAAGCTGCATGCGCTGGCCGAAACCTGCGTGGAGAAGATCCTCGCCAACGCGGCCAGGGCGACCCCGGCGCCGCGCCTGCTGGTGGCCGATTCGATCCAGACACTGTGGAGCGAGCTGCTCACCGCCGCGCCCGGTTCGGTGAGCCAGGTGCGCGAAAGCGCGGCGCGGCTGGTGCGCTTCGCCAAGGAGACCGGCACCAGTGTGTTCCTGGTCGGCCATGTCACCAAGGAGGGCGGCATCGCCGGCCCGCGCGTGCTCGAGCACATGGTCGATGCGGTGCTGTACTTCGAGGGCGAGTCGGGCAGCCGCTTCCGCGTGCTGCGCGCGTTCAAGAACCGCTTCGGTGCGGTCAACGAGCTGGGCGTGTTCGCGATGGGCGACAAGGGGCTGCGCGAGGTGCCCAATCCGTCGGCGATCTTCCTCTCCGGCAGCCGCACGGCGCAGCCCGGCAGCGCGGTGATGGTGACCCGCGAAGGCACCCGGCCGCTGCTGGTGGAGGTGCAGGCGCTGGTCGACCAGAGCCCGCTGGCCAATCCGCGTCGCGTCGCGCTCGGCCTGGAGCAGAACCGGCTGGCGATGCTGCTGGCGGTGCTGCATCGGCACGGCGGTGTCGGCGTGTTCGATCAGGACGTGTTCGTCAACGTGGTCGGCGGCATCCGCCTGCAGGAGACCGCCGCCGACCTGCCGGTGCTGCTGGCGGTGCTGTCCTCGCTGCGCGACCGACCGCTGGCGGAGAAGACCGTCGCCTTCGGCGAGGTCGGTCTGTCCGGTGAGATCCGCCCGGTGCCCAATGGCGAGGAGCGGCTGAAGGAGGCCGCCACGCACGGTTTCAGGCGCGCCATCGTGCCGCGCGCCAACGCGCCGAAGCAGGGCGCATTCAAGGACATGGAGGTGATCGCGGTCGAGCGTTTGGCGCAAGCGCTGGAGGCGGCCGAGTGAACCGGCGCGATCACCGGTTTTCCGTCGTGCTGCCGTGCTGCGGCCGGATGCGCACCAGCCGGATCACGTTGTCGCGCACCAGCTCCAGCCGCATGTGCAGGCCCTCGATCTCCAGCTCGTCGCCGGGCTGGGGCAGGGCTTCCAGTCGGCTGACGATCAGGCCGCTCAGGGTGTTGGCGTCCTCGGTCGGCAGCTCCCAGCCCAGCCGCCGGTTGAGGCTGTGCACGGCGATACGGCCGTCGACCAGCACGCTGCCGTCGGGCTGGTGCTCGATGCGGCGGGTGTTGGCCTTGGGCTCGGTGGTGAACTCACCGACGATCTCCTCCAGGATGTCGGCCAGGGTGATCAGGCCGACCAGGTCGCCGTACTCGTCGACCACCAGCGCCAGTCGCCGGCGCTGGCGCTGGAACTCGACCAGTTGCTGCGGCAGGCGCGTGCTCTCCGGGATGAAGTAGGGTTTGCGCAGGCGCGACTCGATCAGCGCCGGGGTGAGCGGCGTGTCGCCGCGCAGGTCGAGCATGGAGCGCAGGTTGAGGATGCCGACCACCTGGTCGATGGCGCCGCGGTAGACGATGGCACGGCTGTAGGGGAAGCGCGCCAGTTCCTCGCGCAGCGCCTCGGGGTCGCTGTCCAGGTCGATCCCGCGCAGTTCGTTGCGCGGCACCATGATGTCCTCTACCCGCACCTCTTCCAGCGCCAGGATGTTGAGGAACATCCGGCGGTGGCCCTCGGGGATCAGGCTGCCGCCGTGTTCGAGCAGCACGCGCAGCTCGTCCTGCGACAGGTGTGCGTCGCTGCGCTCGCCGCCGCGGTGGCCGAACAGGCGCAGCACGCCGTTGGCCATCAGGTTGATGACGCGGACGATCGGGTAGCTCCCCTTCAGCAGCGGCCAGAGCACGTAGGGCGCGGTGAGCGCGATGCGCTCGGGGCGGAACGCGGCCAGCGTCTTGGGCGCCACCTCGGCGAAGATCAGCACCACGACGGTCAGAAACACCGTGCCGATCAGCACGCCGGCCTCGCCGGCGATGCGGATGAAGGCGACGGTGGTGACCGCCGAGGCCAGGATGTTGACGAAGTTGTTGCCGAGCAGGATCAGGCCGATGAGCCGGTCGGGCTGCTCCAGCAGCGCCTTGGCGAGGCGGGCACCGCGGTGCCCCTCGTCGGCGAGGTGCAGCAGGCGGTAGCGGTTGACCGACATCAGCGCCGTCTCCGAGCCGGAGAAGAACGCCGAGAAGAGCAGCAGGACGCCGAGGGCGCCGAACAGCAGACTGAGCGGGATGTCGTCCATGGGAAGGCGCCGGACTCAGCCGCGGCGCAGCAGGATCTCCAGCACGAATTTGGAACCGAAGAAGGCCAGCCCGAGCAGGCACATCGCCAGCAGGGTCAGCCGCACTGCACGACGCCCGCGCCAGCCATAACGCCAGCGGCCGAGCAGCAGGCCGCCGAACACCAGCCAGGCCAGGGTCGACAACACGGTCTTGTGCGCCAAGTGCTGCGCGAGCAGGTCCTCGACGAACAGCACGCCGCTGACCAGTGCCAGCGTCAGCAGGGCGAAACCGGCGCCGATGGTCCGGAACAGCAGCGTCTCCAGTTGGGTCAGGGGCGGCAGGGCGCGCAACAGGCCGGTGAAGCGGCGCTGGCGCAGGGCGCGCTCCTGCAGCCAGAGCAGGATCGCCAGCAGGGCGGCGAGGGCGAGCGCGGCATAGGCCAGCAGGGCCAGGAAGGCGTGCAGCTGGATCCGCCAATCCATCGCCACGACGCCGGAGCGGCCGAACAGGGCGTAAAGCAGCAATGTGGTTGCGGCGATCGGGAAGACCACCACGCCCAGCGCATCCAGCCGGCGCGAGAATGGCGCCAGCAGGGTCAGCGCCGCCATGCCCAGGCCGACCAGCGACAGCGCGGCAAAAAAGTGCAGGTCCGGAGCGCCGGCCACGCGCCAGGCGTCGCCATGGACGGCGAAATGGAGCAGGGTGCCGATGCCGCCCACGAACAGGCCGGCGTGCCCGGTCTCGCCGGGCCGGTAGACGTGCCGGATCAGGCGCTGGGTGGCGATCAGGTAGGCCGCGATGGCGGCGAGGGCGGTCATCATCGCGCCGAGTTTGGCATGGCCGCGTTTAACGGCCAATCGGGCCCGGCCGGCGACGAGCTCGGAACCGCCGCCGGAAAGGTGGGAAGGGTCGGGCGCGATATACTGCGCGATCCTGCTTTCCCGCCGTGCTTTTCCCCATGTTCGAATCGCTCACCCAGCGCCTGTCCGGCACCATCCAGCGCCTGCGCGGCCGCGGCCGCCTGACCGAGGAGAACATCCGCGAATCCCTGCGCGAGGTGCGCATCGCCCTGCTCGAGGCGGATGTGGCCCTGCCGGTGGTGCAGGCGCTGATCGAGCGCATCAAGGTGCGCGCGGTCGGCCAGGAGGTGCTCAAGAGCCTCACCCCGGGCCAGGCACTGATCAAGGTCGTCCGCGACGAGCTGACCGCGGTGATGGGCGCGCAAGCGTCCGATCTGAACCTGAATGTGCCCGCCCCCGCCGTCGTGCTGATGGCCGGCTTGCAGGGCGCGGGCAAGACCACCACGGTCGGCAAGCTGGCCAAGCACCTCAAGGAGCGCCGCAAGAAGAAGGTGATGGTGGTCAGCTGCGATGTGTACCGCCCGGCCGCCATCGCCCAGTTGCAGACACTGGCCGAGCAGGTCGGCGTGCTGTTCCACCCGTCCGAGCCGGGCCAGCGGCCGGAGGCCATCGCCCGCGCCGCCATCGAGGCCGCGCGCAAGCAGTTCGTCGACGTGCTGCTGGTCGATACCGCCGGCCGCCTTGCCATCGACGAAGCGATGATGGCCGAGATCCAAGCGCTGCACGCCGCCATCGACCCGGTCGAGACGCTGTTCGTGGTCGACGCCATGACCGGCCAGGACGCGGCCAACACCGCCAAGGCCTTCGCCGAGGCGCTGCCGTTGACCGGCGTGGTGCTGACCAAGACCGATGGCGACGCCCGTGGCGGCGCAGCGCTCTCGGTGCGCTACATCACTGGCCGGCCGATCAAGTTCATCGGCGTGGGCGAGAAGCCGGACGGGTTGGACGTGTTCCATCCCGACCGTATCGCCAGCCGCATCCTCGACATGGGCGACGTGCTCTCGCTGGTCGAGCAGGTCGAGCGCGACGTCGACAAGGAGAAGGCCGCCAAGCTGGCCGAGAAGGTCGCCAAGGGCAGGAAGTTCGACCTCAACGACATGCGCGACCAGCTCGAGCAGATGCAGAATCTGGGCGGCCTCGCCGGCCTGATGGACAAGCTGCCGGGTATCGGCCAGGTGCCCGAGCACCTCAAGAACCAGATCACCGGCAAGGAAGTGCCGCGGATGATCGCCATCATCAACTCGATGACGAAGAAGGAGCGCCGCCATCCGGCGGTGCTCAACGGCTCCCGCCGCGCCCGCATTGCCCGCGGCTCCGGCACCACCCCGGCCGACGTCAACCGCCTGCTCAAGCAGTTCCAGCAGATGGAAAAGATGATGTCCAAGCTGTCCGGCGGCGGCCTCAAGGGTCTGATGCGGGGCATGAAGGGCATGATGGGCGGGCGCGGGCCGGGCCGCTTCCCCTTCCGCTGATCGGTCTCTCCGCGGAGCGGCGCCTGCCGCACGGGGATTTCAATTTCCAGGACAAGGGGTTAGAATTCCCCGTTCACTGCGCCCCGCCCTTGGGGCGGTTGGCCTTACCGAGAACTACAGAGCAAACCGACATGGTCAAGATCCGTCTGACCCGCGGCGGCGCCAAGAAGCGCCCCTTCTACCACATCGTGGTCACCGACCAGCGCAACAAGCGCGACGGTCGCTCGATCGAGCGCCTGGGGTACTACAACCCGATCGCGTCGGGCAACGAGAAGCGCGTCGAGCTGGACACCGAGCGCGTCAAGCACTGGGTGGGCCAGGGCGCGCAGCTGACCGACAAGGTCCGCGAGCTCTACAGGGAAGCCTCGCGCCAGGCCGCGGCCTGAGCCTTCCCGGGCCTGCGCCCCGCGCAAGCCTGATGTCGATGGACGCCACTGAGCGCCGCATCCTGCTGGGCAGGGTCGTGGGCTTGTTCGGCGTGCGCGGCGAGCTCAAGCTCGAGTCGTACACCGACCCGCGCGACGCCATCTTCCGCTACCAGCCCTGGACCCTGCGGTCCGGGGCTGGCGAGCATCTGGCGGCCGGCGTCACCGGACGCGACAGCGGCCGCAACGTCATCGCCCGCTTCCCCGGCATAGCAGACCGCGACCGGGCCCAGGCCCTGATCGGGGCCGAGATCTGGGTGTCGCGCTCGGCATTGCCACCACCCGGGCCGGGCGAGTATTACTGGGTCGATCTCGAGGGCTTGGCCGTGTCCACGGTCGAGGGCGTCGAGCTCGGTACCGTCTCGCACCTGTTCGCCACCGGCGCCAACGACGTGATGGTGGTGCGGGGCGAGCGCGAGCGTATGGTTCCCTTCGTGATCGGCGACTATGTGAAGTCGGTGGATCTCGAGGCCGGCCGGATCGTGGTCGACTGGGATCCGGAGTTCTGAACGGGCGGGTTCGGATTGGCCGTCCGGGCACGGGAAATTCGGAAACCGGAGAAGCGTCGGAGTGCTTCGGGCAAAGCGCTTGCGTGACCGATCCCGGGCGTTCGGGATTGGGCGGCTGCATGCTGGCCCGCCGCGACGGCCGCGGCGAGTGCGGCCTGTGATCTCGCTCGGAGGGCGGCTGTCCGATCGAGCACGCGAGCTGCGTCGCCTGTTTGTTTCCGAAGCCATGGGGCGAAGCTCTCCCTGCGAGTCCGGCTGATGCGCATCGACGTCGTCACCCTGTTTCCCGACTTCATCCGCCAGTCCGCCGAGCTGGGCGTGGTCGGCCGCGCCGGCGAGCGCGGGTTGATGCAGGTCGCGTGCTGGAACCCCCGCGACTACGCCACCGACAATTACCGCCGGGTCGACGACCGGCCGTTCGGTGGCGGGCCGGGCATGCTGATGCTGATCGACCCGCTGCGCGCCTGTCTGGCCGCAGCACGCCAAGCGGCGCCCGAGCCGGCGCCGGTGATCTACCTCAGCCCGCAGGGCGAGCGGCTGACCCAGCGCAAGGTGCGGCAACTGGCCGCCCTGCCGCGGCTGATCCTGTTGTGCGGCCGCTACGAGGGCATCGACGAACGCCTGGTCGCGTCCGAGGTGGATGAGGAGCTGTCGGTGGGCGACTACGTGCTGTCCGGGGGCGAGCTGGGGGCGGCCATCGTCATCGATGCGGTCGGCCGGCTGCAGGAGGGGGCACTCCATCATGCCGAGTCGGCGACCCAGGACAGTTTCGAGGACGGCCTGCTGGACTGCCCCCATTACACCCGCCCGGTCGAGCATGAATTGGGCACGGTGCCCGAAGTGCTGCGTTCGGGCGACCACGCCGCGATCGCCCGCTGGCGGCGCCAGCAGGCGCTGGGCCGGACCTGGCTGCGACGCCCGGACCTGCTCGCCCGAATCAGCCTGTCCAAGGCCGACCAGGCCCTGCTGGAGGCCTTCAGGCGGGACTGGCTGGCCAAGGTGGGCGAAAAACCGTCCAAGCCCTAGCATCGGTAGAAGTTTTCCCGCTATAATGCGCGACTTTCCGACGCGCACGCGTAACCCAGAACAACATTCACGGTCGGTGCAATCATGAATCTGATCCAGCAGTTCGAAGCCGAGCAGATGCAGCGCAAGCTGCCGGAGTTCGGCCCAGGCGACACCGTCGTCGTCAACGTCAAGGTGAAGGAAGGCAACCGCGAGCGCGTCCAGGCCTACGAGGGCGTGGTCATCGCCAAGAAGAACGCCGGCCTGAACTCGGCTTTCACCGTCCGCAAGATCTCCCACGGCTTTGGCGTGGAGCGCGTGTTCCAGGCGTTCAGCCCGATGATCGATTCGGTGCAGGTCAAGCGCCGGGGCAAGGTCCGCGCCGGCAAGCTGTACTACCTGCGCGGCCTGGAAGGCAAGAAGGCACGCATCAAGGAAGACCTCAACTACAGCGCCTCGGCCGAATAAGCCGACAAGGCAGCGCTCTCGGACGGCCGCCCTCGGGCGGCCGTTCGCGTTTGGGGCGGCCGGCGCGGACGGTGCACGCCTGCAGGCGCGGGCTCTCCCGTGAGCCGGTCAGGCGAGCGAAACCGGGTGCAACTGCGGCAGGGCGACC
>JBEQAM010000041.1:0-11009 GCA_041640375.1 Rehaibacterium sp.
CCACGACCGTCAGCGACTGCACGCTCATGTTGCCGACATTGGCGAGGTCGGCGCTGACCTTGAGCGGACTGGCGGCGGCGATGCGCGCCGGATCCTTGATCGCCATCGAGAGCTGGCCGGCGGCGCCGATCGCCGGGCGCACCAGGAAGCGGTCGCCGGCGGCGGCGGCGCCGGACACCACCACCGACATGCCATTGAACAGCAGCGGGTCACCGGCGCTGCCGCTGCCGCCGAGCGGCACGGCGCGGCCGCTGGCGCGCTCGATGGCGCTCCAGCCGGCGCCGTCGAAGACGAGCACCACGTCCTCGCCGCGATAGCCGCCGACATCGCTCAGGCTGGCCGACAAGGAAGCAGTGCCGCCATTGCCGGCATGCGCGAGCGTGCTCGGCGCGATCGGGGCGAAGAAGTCGCCGCCGGGCTGGCCGTACAGGTCGACGCCGGCGCGGTGCTGGGCGTTGAAGCTGTGCACCAGGGTCGCCGCCATCCGGCCGAGCTGTGCGGCCGCCGGGTCGAGCACGTCACGCCGGAATTCCAGCAGACCGCCGAGCGAGCCGCCGATCGCGCCGTCGTTGAGCAAGACGCGGCCGTTCGGCGTCTCGATGGCCAGCTCCAGCCGGTCCGGACTGAACGGGTCGGCGACCGTGCTGAGCTTGAGCGACGTGGTGCCGACCACCATCGCCTGGCCGCTCGGGGTGAACACGTTGAGCGCACCGTCGTCCTGCAGCACGGTGTTCACACCCAGCCGCGCCGACAGCTCGCCGATCAGCCGCTCGCGCTGGTCGAGCAGGTCGTTCGGCGGCTGGCCGCCGGCCAGGCCGCGCTGGCGCACGATTTCCTGGTTGAGCCGCGCGATCTCGGCGCTGAGCCGGTTGGCGTCGTCGACGCCGGCCCGGAGCTTGCCGTTGAGTTCGGACTCCATGCCCCTGAACTGGGCGTCCAGGCTGCGGAAACGCGCTGCCAGGGCTTCGCCGCCGGCCAGCAGGTTCTGTCGGGCGGCGGTCGAGGTCGGCTGCGCCGACACCCCTTGGCCGGCATCGAAGAAAGTGGACCAGGGCCCGGTCAGGCCGGTGCCCTGGTCGGAAACGAGCTTGTCGATGCGGCCGGCCAGCGCGGCCAGCTCGCCCAGGCGGCCCAGTTCGGCGGCGCTGTCCAGCGCGCGGGCGAAGTTGAACAGGTCGGTGACGCGACGGACGCTGTCCACCTGCACGCCGGCACCGATGAAGCCGAAGCCGTGGGCCTGGCCGGCGCGCGCCGACAGGTCCAGCACCTGCCGGCTGTAGCCGGGCGTGTTGGCGTTGGCGACGTTGTGGCTGATCGTCGACAGCGCGCGCTGGAAGGCGGTGAGGGCGGAGATGCCGTTGCTCAGCAGGGTGCTCATCGCATCAGGCCCTCGTCGGTTCGGTGACGCCGAGCTGCGCCAGCGCGCGCCTGAGGGTTGGCCCCTCGGCGATCGCCGTCAGCTTGGCGGCGTAGTGCGGGTCGGTGGCGTAGCCGGCGCGCTGCAGCGACTGCGCGAAGCGGCGGCCGTCGCCGCCGCTGTCGAGCGCCTCGGCGTAACGCGGGCTGGTCTTGAGCAGGCGCACATAGTCGGCGAAGCTCTCGGCCGGCGAACGGTAGGCACGGAACTCCGCCACCTCGCGGCGCTCGACGCCGTGCTCGAATTCACGCGTGCTGCGCGCGACCTTGTCGCCCTGCCAGCCGGTGGCCTTGATGCCGAACAGGTTGTGCGCCTCGGCGCCATCGTCGCGACGGATGGTGTGCCTGCCCCAGCCGGTTTCCAGCGCGGCCTGCGCGACCAGGGTGCGCGGGTCCACGCCCAGTTCGGCGGCGGCGCGCTGGGCGTGCGGCCAGATCTGTGCCACGAACTGCTCCGGCGTGGTCTTGCCGTCGCCACGGCCGCCGGCGCTGGTCGCCGCGCTGCGGGCGGCGAGGCCGTCCGGGCGGGTCGGCGGCCATTGGTCGATCGGCGCCGGCGCGGCCTTCACCGGGATGCCGAGGGCGGCCAGCTCGTTGAGGATCCGGCGCGCCGCCGGCGGGCGGGAATAGCCCTCCCGCGCATGGAAGCGACCCGCCGGCGGCGCGCCGGCAGCGGGTGCCGTTGCGGCCTCGCCGCCCAGCTGACGGCGGATCATCGGCGCCAGCCCCAGGCCCTGACCCTGGCTGATCGCCCGGGCCAGCTGCTGGTCGTAGAGGTCGCGGAAATGCCCGGCGTCGCCGGCGAACATCGCATCGCCCAGGCTGGTCTGCCGCATCGCGGCGATCAACATCTTGGCGAACGCGCCTTCCAGCTCGCGCGCGGCGCGGTCGATCGCAGCCGGGTCGTGACCGGCCGGGCGCGGCGCCGCCGGCGCGGCGGCCAGTCGGGCGAGCTCGGCATTGGCACGCACCAGATCCATGGCGGCCTCAGATCACCTCCAGCTCGGCGCGCAGGGCGCCGGCGCGCTTGAGTGCTTCCAGGATCGCCACCAGGTCGCCCGGCGCGGCGCCGATCTCGTTGACCGCGCGCACGATCTCCTCCAGTGAGGCGCCGCCCAGGACGAACATGCGGCTGCCCTCGGCGGTCGCCTCGACCGCGGACTCGGGCACGGCCACCGTCTCGCCCCGGCCGAACGGCGCCGGCTGGCTGACCGACACGCTCTCGGCGATGGTCACGGTGAGCGAGCTGTGCGCCACCGCCGCCGGCAGCACGCGCACGTTGCCGCCCATCACCACGGTGCCGGTGCGCGAGTTGATGACCACCTTGGCCGGGCCGTCGCCGGGCCGCACCTCGAGGTTCTCCAGCCGCGCCATGAAATTGATCCGCGCCCCCGGCTCGCTCGGCGCGCGCACGGCGACGGTGACCGCGTCGACCGCGCGGGCGATGCCCTCGCCGAAGGCGCTCTCCAGCGCCCACACCAGCCGTGCGGCGGTGGTGAAGTCGGCCTGGTGCAGGTTGAGCAGCAGCTCGCCGTCGCCGGCGAAGCTGTTGGGCAGTGCGCGCTCGACGATGGCGCCGTTGGGGATGCGGCCGGCGCTGGGCACGTTGACCGAGATCCGCGAGCCGTCGCGGCCGGACGCGCCGAAGCCGCCGACCACCAGGTTGCCCTGGGCGATCGCGTACACCTCGCCGTCGGCACCGCGCAGCGGTGTCATCAGCAGGCTCCCACCGCGCAGGCTGCCGGCGTTGCCGATCGAGGACACGGTCACGTCGATGGCCTGGCCGGGCTTGGCGAACGGCGGCAACTCGGCGTGGACGGCGACCGCGGCGACGTTCTTGAGCTGCGGGTTGACCCCGGGCGGAATGGTCACGCCCAGTTCGGAGAGCATGGTGCGCAGGCTCTGCACGGTGAACGGCGCCTGCGAGGTCTGGTCGCCGGTGCCGTCCAGGCCCACCACCAGGCCGTAGCCGACCAGCGGGTTGCCGCGCACGCCGGCCACCGAGGCCAGGTCCTTGATGCGCTCGGCCCCGACCGCCGGCACGAAGGCCAGCGCCAGAACCGCCACCCCGGCGGTGAACGCCGCCGCGAGTGCACCGATCCGCGATGTCCGATTTACCCTTTCCGTGGCGCTCACAGCGGCATCGCCCCCGAATTGAAGAAGCGGCTCAGCCAGCCCATCACGTTCGACTGCGCGACCGGGCCGCGACCGCCGTAGACGATGCGGGCGTCGGCCACCCGGCTGGACGGGATGCTGTTGTCGGGATTGATATCGGCCGGACGGACGATGCCCTGGAGCTGGATCACCTCGTTGCTCTGGTTCAGCCGCAGGTGCTTCTCGCCGCGCACGACCAGGTTGCCGTTGGGCAGGCGCTCGACCACGGTGACCGTCAGGCTGCCGTCCAGGCGGTTGCTCTGCGCGCTGTCGCCCTTGCCGCTGAAGCTGCGTCCGCCGGACACGTCGGCTTCGAGCAGGTTGCGGCCGTTGGCGGTGACCGGCGCGCCGAACAACGACGGCGCGCTCAGGCTGGCGCTGGAATCCTTCTTGACCGCGGTGCTGGCACTGGTGCTGGCCTGGGTGCGCTCGACCAGCAGGATCGTCAACAGGTCGCCGGGCTGGCGCGCCTTGGTGTCCTGGAACAGCGACATGCCGCCGCCGGCGCGGTAGATCGCCCCCTCGGTGGGGGCGGCCGGCGCCGCGTAGGCGGCCGGCGTGACCGGCGCCCAGGCGCTGTCGCGCACCGCGCCGCCGCCGGCGCAACCGGCGAGCAGCGCGGCCAGAACGGGAACGGAGCAGCGCATCATGACGGACCTCAGACCTGGTTGTTGAGGTAGGCCAGCATCTGGTCGGTGGCCGAGATCGCCTTGGCGCTCATCTCGTAGGCGCGCTGGGTCTCGATCATCGACACCAGCTCCTCGACCACGTTGACGTTGGAGCCTTCCAGCGCACCCTGGGCGAGCGTGCCGACGCCGGCCAGGCCGGGCGTGCCGGTCTGCGCCGGGCCGCTGGCGGCGGTCTCGACGTACAGGTTCTCGCCCTTGGGCTGCAGGCCGGCCGGGTTGAGGAAGTCGGTGAGGGTGAGCGTGCCGACCTGCACCGGCTGGGCCTCGCCGGCGAGCTGCACGGTGACCACGCCGTCGGTGCCGATCGAGATGCTTTGCGCGCCCTCGGGGATCTGGATGCCCGGCTGCACGCGGTAGCCGTTGTTGGTGACCAGCTCGCCCTGGGCGTTGATCTGGAAGCTGCCGTCGCGCGTGTACGCCGAGCTGCCGTCGGGCATGACGATCTCGAAGAAGCCGCGGCCATTGATGGCGACATCGAGCGCGTTGCCGGTCTGCTGCAGGTTGCCCTGCTCGAAGAATTTGGCGGTGGAGACCACGCGCACGCCGGTGCCGGTGGCCAGACCGGACGGCAGTTGCGTCTGCTGCGAGCTGGCGCCGCCGGGCTGGCGCTCGACCTGGTAGAGCAGATCCTCGAAGCTGGCGCGGCCGCGCTTGAACGCGGTGGTGTTGACGTTGGCCAGGTTGTTGGCGATCACCGACATGCGCGTCTGCTGCGCGTCCATGCCGGTGCGTGCGATCCACAGGGCCTTGTTCATCGGTTCTGCTCCGGGCTTGTGCGGGGCGGGCGGCGGAGTTCCGTCGCGCTCAGGAGGATGGGTGCAAACGCCGTGCCACGGTGCCGTCAGCCCATCCGCATCAGGCTGGTGGAGGCGCGGGCGTTCTCTTCGCCGGTCTTGAGCAGCTTGACCTGCATCTCGAACTGCCGGGACAGCTCGATCATCTGCACCAGCATCCCGGCGGTGTCGACATTGCTGCCCTCCAGCGCGCCCGGGGTGAGCACGTGGCCGGCCGCCGGCGGCAGCGGCTCGCCGGCGGCGCGCATCAGGCCGTCCTCGCCGCGCATCAGCGCGTTCGGCGCCTCGGCGCGCACCAGCTGCATGCGGCCGATCACCGCCAGGGTGTCGGCACCCTGTCCCTGCGGCTGGATCGACAGCGTGCCGTCATGGCCGATGGTCAGGCGTTCGTGCGGCGGCACCGCGATCGGGCCGTTGTCGCCCAGCACCGGATGCCCGTGCACGGTGGTGAGCATGCCGTTCGGCGACAGCCGCAGTTCACCGGCGCGGGTGTAGGCCACGCCGCCGGCACGGTCCTGCACCGCCAGCCAGACGTTCTCGTGCAGCGCCACGTCGAGCGCGCCGCCGGTGGTCATCACCGCGCCGGCGCGGGCATCGAAGCCGGCCGGCGCCGGCACCGCCGCCACCCGCGAGGGCAGGCCCGCGCCGGGGATACGGAAGGCCTCGGTCGCCACGTGCGCCGCCTTGAAGCCGACGGTGTTGGCGTTGGCCAGATTGTGCGCCACCGTTGCCTGCGCCCGCAGGCTGGCGCTGGCGCCGCTCATGGCGACGTAGAGGCTCTTGTCCATGGCTCGGGCGCTCCCGGTCAGCGGATGTTGAGCACGGTCTGGGTGACCTGGTCGTTGACGGTGATGGTCTGCGCGTTGGCCTGGAAGTTGCGCTGCGCCGTGATCATGTTGACCAGCTGCTCGGTGAGGTCGACGTTGGAGCCTTCCAGCGCGCCCGACTCGATCAGGCCGAACGAGGACGTGCCGGCAATGCCGCGGATCGGCTGACCGGAGGCGAAGGTCTCGCCCCAGGCGTTGTCGCCGAGCTTCTGCAGGCCCTGCGGATTGGTGAAGCTGGTCAGCGCGACCTGGCCGAGCGGGATCGACTGACCGTTGGTGTAGCGTGCGGTGACCACGCCCTCGGCCGAGACCTCGATCCCGGTCAGGCGGCCGGAGGCGGCGCCGTTCTGGCGCAGCTCGTTGACCGCGAAGCGCTCGCCGTACTGGGTCGAATCGCCGATCTCGAGGGTCAGGGTGATGTCGGCGGCGCCGGTGCCCGGCGTGTGCGGCGGCAGGGTGATGCTGCCGGAGGCCGGCGTGATCAGCGCACCGGTGCTCGAGTACTGCAGCGTTTCCGCACCGCCGACCGGATTGCCGTCGATGCTGGTGTACATCTGCCACTCGTTGTCGTTGGCGGTCTTGACGAAGTACATCGTCGCCACGTGCGCCACGCCGAGCGAATCGTAGATGGTCAGCGAGGTGGTGTGGTTGTAGCTCTTCGGGTCGTTCGGGTCGAACGGCGCGACCACCGGCGGCTCGGCCTTGGCCGGCAGGTTGGCGCCGACCCCGATGGTGGTGGTGGCGGTCGGCGCGCTCTCGGTGATCGACAGGCGCAGATCGACCATGCGGCCGGTATCGAAACTGCTGGTGCCGGGAATCGGCGGGAACACCTGCAGACGCTGACCGGCCGGGTTCATCACGAAGCCGTTGCGGTCGGGCGAGAAGTTGCCGGCGCGGGTATAGGCCAGCATGCCCTTGTCCGACACGGTGAAGAAGCCCTGGCCGGAGATCGCCAGGTCGAGGTTGTTGTTGGTGAACTCGATGTTGCCCTGGATGAACTGCTGCGACACCGAAGCCACGCGCACGCCCGAGCCGGTGGCGTTGCGCGACAGGCCGAACGGCGACACCGAGAACACCTCGGCGAAATCGGTGCGCGAGCCCTTGAAGCCGGGCGTGTTGACGTTGGCGATGTTGTGCGAGGTGACGTTGAGGTCGGCGGTGGCGGCGTTGATGCCGCTCAGGGCGGTGCGGAAGCTCATGATGGACTCCTTGGGTTAACCGATCCGGCGCACCGCGGACAACGGCGCGGCGCCCAGACCCGAGAGGTTGAGGACGATGCCCTGCGAGGTCAGCGAGACGCTGTCGACGCGCGCCTTGATCGAGGGCACGGCGGCCTCGGTCCTGTCGCCCGCGCTGACGCGGGCGGCGATCCGGTACTCGCCGGACGGGAACGGGTTGCCCTCGGCGTCCAGACCGTCCCAGGCGAACGGGACATAGCCGGGCCGGGTCGCATCGAGCACGCCGCGATGCACGACCTCGCCGGCGGCGTTGCTGATCTCGTAGGTGATGCGGCCGGCCATCGGCGCGCCGATCTCGCCCTCGATGCCGCCGCCGGCGTAGCCGAAGCGCTCGGCCACCACCATCGCGTCGTGGCCGACCAGCGAGACGGCATCGAGCGCCTGGGTGTCCATCATCGCCGCGGCCAGCCCCTGGAAGGTGCTGTTGAGCGCGTGGATGCCCTGCACGGTCGAGAACTGCGCCATCTGGCCGAGGAACTCCTGGCTGCCGAGCGGCTTGAGCGGGTCCTGGTTCTTCAGCTGCTCGGTCATCAGGCGCAGGAAGGCGGCCTGGTCGAGTTCCTTCTTCGCCGTCGACGGCGGTGGTGGCGCGGCCAGGCCGAGGTCGGCCCAGGGGTTGTGGCTGTTGACGTTGAGCATCGCGGGTCAGCCCTCAGCGGGAGGAAAGATTGAGCGTGGCCAGCGCCAGGTCCTTGGCGGTGTTGAGCATCTCCACGCTGGCCTGGTAGCTGCGCGAGGCGGAGATCAGGTTGACCATCTGCGCGACCGGGTCGATGTCCGGCGCGTACACGTAGCCGTCGGCGTCGGCCTGCGGGTGGCCGGGCTCGTAGCGCTTGAGCGGCGCGGCCTGCGACTCGACCACGCCGGCGACCTGCACCCCCTGCAGCGCCGGGTCGATGCCGACCTGGAAGGTGGCGAACACCGGCTCGCGCGCCCTGTAGACCGTAGCGGGATCGCCGCTGACGCTCTCGGCATTGGCGAGGTTGCTGGCGATGGTGCTCAGCCGGGTCGACTGCGCCTGCATCGCGGAGCCGGCCACGTCGAAGATGGGCAGGTTGGCCATGGTCACTGTCCGGTGATGGCGGTGAGCAGGGAGCGCACGCGCGAATCGAAGAAGCTCAGCGAGGCGCGGTACTCGAGCGCGGCGCGGGCGAAGGCGGCATGCTCCATCTGCGCGTCGACGGTGTTGCCGTCGAGGCTGGGCTGGGTCGGGGTGCGGAACACGCGGGCCGATGCGCTCGCCGCCGGCGCGCCGCCGATATGGCCCCGGGCGGTGACCTTGAGCGGGACGGGCCCGCCCTGGCCGGTGGCCGCGCGCAGGGCGCTGGCGAAGTCCAGGTCCTGCGCCTTGTAGCCGGGGGTGTCGGCGTTGGCGAGGTTGGCCGAGATCAGGTTCAGGCGCTCGGCGCGCAGCCTGAGGGCGGCGGCATGCACTCCGAACAGGGTTTTGGCGGCGTCCGACATGGCGGGCTCCCGGTCGACGGTCTGTCGCCGTCAACGAGGCAAGCCCTGTGCCAGACCACGGCGCGATGGCCCGGAAAGCGGGGGCGCGCAGCGCGGCAGGCTAGGCCACGAGCCGGTCGGCGACCGCCGTCAGCCGCGCCACGACGCGCTCGGCGAGGTCGTCGGGGCTGTACTTGGCGACGAAGCAGTTGGCGCCCACGCGCTCGACCATGGCGTTGTTGAAGATGCCCGACAGCGAGGTGTGCAGCAGCACGTACAGGTCCGCCAGGCGGGCGTCGCGCCGGATTTCCGTCGTCAGGGTGTAGCCGTCCATCGCCGGCATCTCGATGTCGGAGATGATCATCACGTAATGCTCGGACGGGACCTTACCCTGGGCGATCAGGCCCTTGAGGTGGTCCAGCGCCTGCCGGCCGTCGGGCAGCAGCACCGGCGTGAGGCCGAGCTGCTCGAGTACGCGCTGGATCTGGTTGCGCGCCACCCGCGAGTCGTCCACCACCAGTACCCGGGCGCCTTGCAGTTGCGCCGGGACGCTCAGCCGGTGCGAGATCTCCTGCGGCAACTCGACCAGATCGGCCAGCACCTTCTCCACGTCCAGGATCTGGATCATCTCGCCCTGGTAGCGGGTCACCGCGGTCAGGTGGGCGCTCTCGCCGGCCAGCTCCGGCGGCGGCCGGATGTCCTCCACCGCGATGTTGACGATGCGCTCCACCGCGCTGACCAGAAAGCCCTGCACCGACCGGTTGAACTCGGTCACCACCATGTAGGCGGCGCGCTCGATCGAGGACTCCGGATGGCCGATGGCCGCCCCCAAATCGATCACCGGCACGGTGCGCCCGCGCACGTCGGCCGCGCCCAGCACCTGCGGCGGCGAATGCGGCACGTGGAACAGGCCGGGGCGCTTGAGCACCTCCTGCACCTTGAACACGTTGACGCCAAAAAGCTGGCGGCCGCCCAGCCGGAACAGCAGCAAGGCCAGCCGGTTGTGGCCGGCGAGACGGGTGCGCTGGTCGATCCGGTTGAGCAGGTCCTGCGACATGCCCCGGTGATCGGCCGCGACGAGGCGAACTTGAGCCAGGCCCCGGGAAAAGGACCGACGCATCGCCATCCGGGCGCCAGCCGGGATCCAGCCGGGATGACGAAGGCACCTGAGACCCGGGGATCTTCCCCGGTCCCGGGGCCCGGCTTTTCCGGCATGCCACTTGCAGGCCAACCGCAACCCTCTCCGGAAGACGCGCCGTGAAACCGCTGCTCCCGCTCCCGTTGCTCTCGCTGCCACTGGCCCTTGCCGCCAACGGTTTCCAGCCGGTGGATTCGATCCGCGATGCCGCACTGCGCACCGTGCCCGACCTGGGCGCGCCCGGCGTGCAGGCCGAGGCCGCCGTCGACGCCGCCCTGCGCCTGCCTGCCTGCCCGCAGCCGCTGGAGGCGAAGAGCGGCGGCAACGGCATCGTCGAGGTCGGCTGCGCCGCCGCCGGCTGGCGACTGTACGTGCAGGTGCGGGTGCAGCGCAGTCGGCCGGTGCTGGTGCTGACCCGCCCGGTCGCCGCCGGCGAGCCGCTGCGCGAGGACATGTATGCGGTGGAGCTGCGCGACGTCACCCGGCTCGGCACCGGGGTGCTGACCGACCCCGGCCAGCTGGCCGGCCGGGTGGCTCGGCGGGCACTGGGCGCCGGCAGCCCGCTCACCGCCCAGGACCTGGTCTCGCCGCGCAGCGTGCGCCGCGGCGATGCGGTAACCTTGGTCTCGCGCCATGGCGCCGTGGAAGTCCGCGCCGCCGGGCGCGCCCTCGGCGAAGCCGGGGCCGACGAGCGGCTGAGCGTGGAGAACCTCGCCTCGCGCCGCATCGTCCAGGGCATCGTCCGCGAGAACGGCGAGGTCGAGGTGCTGCGATGAACGCCGGCCAGACACATCTTGCTAAAGATCGCCGCCCCTTGGCCGATACCCCGGCCAGAGACCTCTGAGAGAAAGCCGCCATGAGCAGCAAAATCGACGGACCGGTCCCCGGCGCGCCGCGGGTGGCCTCCTCCACGCCGCCGCGCATCGACCGCGCCGGCGGCGAGCGCGACAAACCCGTCGCCGCACCCGAGGCCGCCGACCAGGTCCGCCTGACCAGCGAGGCCGCCAGTCTGCGCGCCATCGAGCAGCACCTGTCGGCGGGCCCGGCCATGGACCTGGCCAAGGTCGCCGCGGTGAAACTGTCGCTGGACTCGGGCAGCTACCGCATCGATCCGCAAGAGATCGCCAGCCGCCTGGCCGCCCTGGAGCGGGAACTGTCGCGATGAGCGCGACGGCGGATCGCCGCCTCGACGACTTGGCCGAGGCGCTCGAAGCCGAGCGCCGCGCGCTGCTCGACCACGACGTCGACGGCCTGATCCGCGCCAACGCGGCCAAGCTCGACGCGCTGCGCGCGCTCGAGGCCGCGCCGCC